>JANNVG010001226.1:0-2616 GCA_031414395.1 Fimbriiglobus sp. | reverse complement strand
GCCGCCTGGGTTCCTGATCACCCAGGCGGCTCACGCCGCCGGTTCACCATAATGGAGCCTGCCCGTGGCCCTGTTCGACGAACACCCGCTCACCGACCTGGACAAGAAGGCCCACGCCACGCTCGGCGACAAGGTGGTCATCAAGTCGCTCGCCGCCACCACGTCCCTCAGCCGCCTGCCGCGGTACGTGTCCGAATACCTGCTCGCCAAGTTCGTGAAGCCCGACACGTGGAAGACCGACCTGGCCAACATCCAGGGCAAGATCAAGGAGCTGCTGCCCGACCTCGAACACCGCGAGTTGTTGAAGGAGAAGCTGCTTTCCAAAGGTGAAGTCACGCTGATCGACAATGTGGAAGCCCGCGTCGACCTGAAGAGCGGGCAGCGGTGGGCGCGGGTGCCGGCGCTCGGCGACAACAAGGTGCGGGTGCCGGCGACCGTGACCGAACAGAACCCCGGCCTGCTGCTCGGCGGGCTGTGGGGCACGGTGAAAATCCAGTACACCCCGGACGGGAACGACGACGCGCCGAACCAGATCGCCAGCTTCACGCCGTTCCAGGTCGGCCCGCCGGACGTGTCCGCGTACCGCGCCTGCCGCGCTCTGTTCACTACCGACGAGTGGATGGCCCTGCTGCTGCAATCGGCGGGGTACTCGGCCGGCGCGTTCCCCGACCGCCGCACGCGGCTGCTCCTGTTCGCCCGAATGGTGCCGCTCGTCGAGCGCAACGTGAACCTGATCGAACTCGGCCCGCGGCAGACCGGCAAGACGTTCCTGTTGCGAAACCTGTCCCCGCGAGTGTTCACCGTGAGCGGGGGCAAGACAACGCCGGCGAACCTGTTCGTGAACCTGAGTACCAAGCAGGTCGGCATCCTCGGCACGCGGAAGGTGGTGGTGTTCGACGAGATCGCGCACACCACCTTCGGCGACGAGGACGAGACGATTTCGACGCTCAAGGACTTCATGGAGAGCGGACAGTTCAGCCGCGGCAGCATGCACTTCGCCGCCGACGCCAGTCTGGTGTTTACGGGCAACCTGGACGTGCAAGACGACCAGCCGCACCCGAAGTACACGCACCTGCTCGAACCGCTGCCCGAAGAGATCATCGACTCGGCCTTCTTCGACCGCGTCCACGGGTACATCCCCGGTTGGGAGGTGCCGAAGATTTCGCCGGCGAGCGTGGCGACCGGCGTGGGGTTCGTGATCGATTACTTCGGCGAGGTGCTGGTGCGGATGCGGGAGGACAGCTTCGCCGACCGCGTGCGAGAGGTGCCGTTGCAACCCGGCCTGACCCGCCGAGATCAGACGGCCATCGAGCGGGTCGGGTCGGGGCTGATGAAGCTGCTGTACCCGGACGGCAACGCGACGGGCGAGGAACTGCGGGAGGTGGTGGCGCTGGCGTGCGAGCTGCGGCAGCGGGTGCACGACCAGTTGTCGAAGCTGGCCCCCGGCGAGTTCAAGCCGAAGACCATCGCGGCCGTGCCGCCGCCGCCTGCTCCGATAGGTGAGAGTTCAGCCGTAATGCGGCAGTAGGTGGCCGGGGTGTGGGCGACCGCCGACCGCCGCTGGGTGCGACGTGTTCAACCGGCCATCGCCGCGGACATCATCACGCCGAGGGTGGTGGCGGCCACCGCGCTCAGCACCAGTGTGACCGCTCCGGCAATCCGGGTGGCCTTGATTTGCCACCACATGACCAGCCCGCTCAGCCCCCAGAACACCATCACCGCCGCCATGACGTCCACGATCACCGCCCACCCCCAGCGGGCGTTCGCCTCGCCGGGGTAGCCGTGCGCGGTGTGCAACCGCAACAGGAACTGCCGCCAGCTCGGGCCGGTGGGGGCTTCCGGCAACGCGCCGCTCACGCTGCCGGTGGTGGCGTTGTACGTGGCCGTCCACGTCTGCCCGACGGCCTCGATGGGGAACGACAGATCGGGCACCGACGTGACGACGATGTCGGTCGCCGCGAACCCGGTGCGGTCGAGGATGACGGGCACGCTCGCCTTCACCCGCTCGGGCAGTGAAGGCGAGAGGCGGATGCCGTCCGGGAGCGCGGGCGTACCGTCCGCTGGCTTCTCCGAGCGGGCGGGGCGCGACCCGCCGACGGCGAACGGCGCCTTCACCGGCTCGACCTTCGGCTTGTCCGGCGTGCTCCGCACCGTGCCGCCGCCGCTCTTCACGTCCACCAGCAGGCTGATCGTCCGGCCGTCGGTCTTGGCGGTGGCGAAGGCGAACTCGCGGGTGTACTTCACCTCGCCGCCGCCGAGCGTATACGGCACCGTCGGCTTGTGCAGTTCGTTCAACTTGGCCACCACCTGTTCGGCCTGCTCGCGTGGTGTCGGCACCGTTTCGAGCGGCGTGCCGGCGGTCGCCTCTTTGCCGAAATTCACCGTCGGGTGGTCGCTGAACGCCGTCGGGTGGTTAAACAAGAACGCGGTGACGCCGTACAGGATGGCCCACGGGAGCAGGAACAGGCCGAGGTACAGGTGGGCCCGGCGGAGCAGGAGGAGGAGCCGCGTGAGTGGCGGGCGGGGGGCCGGGCGGGCGACGGGTTCGGCGACGGAGGACATGCGGACTCGGGGTGTCGGGTGCGGGGGTTGGAGGATCGGGCGAGCCGCCGGAAG
>JANNVG010001225.1:0-2587 GCA_031414395.1 Fimbriiglobus sp. | reverse complement strand
CCCCCGCTCCCTGGCGGTCGCGGCTCGTACTACGCTTCCGGCGGATCACCCCAGGTCCGAGGAACCCGTCGTGCCCATCGCCCACGAGTGCAAGTGCGGTCTCGTCACCCCCGTGCCCGAAGCGCATGGCGGCAAGCGGCTCCGCTGCAAGGGGTGCGGCACCATCGCACTCAACACCCCGCCCCCGGCGGATGGTTCTTTCCACTTCCCACCACCCTCCCGTGGAATCATGCCCTGAACGAAGAAGATCCCATCCCCGCCAAGCACTTACGGCGAATCGCCGGCCCCGATTTCGTGTTGGAATTACCACCGATGGAGAACCGACGCTATCCGATCGAATCGACGAACCGTTGGAGGATTTTCGCCGACGGGTAACTGGACAACGAGGCGATCCCGTTCGCCAGTTCGATGGGGTAAAGTCCGCCGCCGAATCGCCGACTGACAAGAGTAACAATCGTGGCCAAGATGCGGTCGAGACCGATCAAATCAGCGGGCGTCGGCACCTCGCGGCGGTCGTCATACAAACCGGGCGGCACAGACAACACCATCCAGGTAGCCGGATCGAGTTTGAGGTACACTTTCTCGCCCCAGTTCGTTTTCAGCCCGTAGTTGTTGGCCCTGTCGGGCATCCGTTGCACCTCTTTGTTGACGTACCCGTGGGTGAGGACGGCCACACTCGGCGAATCGCCGCGCTCCTTCGGCGTGGCGAACCGTGCGATTCCCGCGAGATGATCGACGAACGTGCCAGTCTTCTCCTGGCCGACGATATGAACCGGGCGGTTCACCGTTTTGGCGTGGTGCAAGAACTCACGGATCGGATCGGCCAGTTTGGAGTACTGCCCGCGGAGGGTGAGCGGGCCGTCTTTCAGGAAGAGGGTTTCGCTCACCAACTTCTTGTCTCTGTTCTCCCATGCAAGCCGCACCGGGGTGAACAGCATGAGCGTCTCCATCACCAACATGTAGTCGGACGCAACGGCGAGCGGGGCAGCGTCCTCGCTCATGCTTTGGTGGAACCCCGGCATGTCCGTCAGGAACACCTCCTGCTTGCAGTGCGGGCACGGCCCGGCGTCGACGTCCGGCGGAAGACCCGGCATGACATCTTTGCCACAGTGCGGGCACTGGAAGTCGGGTGAGTGCGTCGGTTGGGGCGACCACTTGCGGTACGCCAGCCACTTGAGTGTGTCGAAGTAAGGGGTAGTGCCGTCGTCCTCGAGCCGCGCCACCGACTCGCGGATGATGTGGCGTACGGCTTGGTAGTTGGTGCCCCGACTGGACTGAACGTGCCGCAACGGGAAGGCGGTGGCGTGGAAGTCAGCGATTTCCCGCATCACGTCCCGCAAGTCGTGCGGGTGAGGGAAGTGCGGATCGATGTCGTTCAACCGCTCTCGGTCGAGGAATAGTAGGGCGGTCTTGACGAACGCCACCTCGCGGGGAGGTCTGTCGTTGGACGCCACCTCCACGAACGAACCGTCCACCGCCCACACCCGCGAGAGCGGTTTCGATGCCGCAGGGATAAACGTTTGCCAGGGGGTGTTGGAAGCGTCGCCGGCCACCGCCGGCCCGCGCTCGAACCCGCTCACCAGGTCAGCGATCCACGGGCTGTTGGTGAACGCGAGATGGCCGAGTTTCGACGCCTGTTCGCCGTCGTATGGCACGATTAGCCCTCCGCCGCGAACTTGCGGGCCTGCACCGGGATGACGAACCGATGGGACTGGGTGAGCATCCGCATGTAGCCGGGAGTCTTCGCCCGCAGGATGTCCGCCTCATGCCCGGCGAACGCCACCTGCACCCGACCGAGGGCGTCCGCCTCGTGCTGACTGGACAGGTGGCCGACGAAGAAGTTCTCCGTCTGGGCCAGCAGTTCGCGGTTGATGGTGGACGGGGATTGCGTCGAGTACACCATGCCGATGTGGAATTTGGCCCCCTCTTTGGCGAACCTCGCGTACACGCCGGTCAAGTCCTTGTTGTCTACCGGGAACAGGTTGTGAGCTTCCTCGAAGTAGAGTTGGACGAAGTGGCCGCCGAGTTTGCTGTCCACGAACTTCTTCTCTTGGTGGGCGAACACCTCCCGGCTGAGCATCCGAGAGAAATACTGCCGGATGCTATCCGTTGCACTCCCCAGGTCGAGCAGTACAGTTTTGCCCAGGTCGAGCAGTTTCAGAATCTCCGTGGTGAAGTCGCCGGCGTTGGGCGCGTGGAACGCAAGGTACGGCCGGAGAACGGTAGGACCAGATCCGGAGGACGGGGCCAGGAAGTCGAGCAGCGCGATGTCGTCCGGCTCGAACATCGGTCCACCACTGCTGCTTGTGAGGGTCGCATGGTTGGGGTCTTCGCGGCGGAACTTGGCGACCGCCTCCAGTTCGCCCACCAAGGCGAGAACTCGATGGTCGGCCTGGCGGCGTGCCTCCAGGCGCTCGGCGGCTCCGTTCGCAGCGTGTGTCTGTGCGGCTTCCTGTTGGCGCAAGGTGGCGACTTGCCGCGCCCGAGCCTCGGCGGTGGCCTGATTCCGGCCCAATTCGTCCAGACTGACGGTGGCCGACTGAACGTCCCGGGAGGCTTGCTCCAGTTCGCGGGCCGCCGTCTCGAG
>JANNVG010001224.1:0-5006 GCA_031414395.1 Fimbriiglobus sp. | reverse complement strand
TCCCCTTCGCCCCCCACGGCGATACGACGACGTGTTGGGGCCCTCCCGCCCGAGCCGCGCCCGCATGGGTGCGGTCTTCGTTCGCCGCTCCCTGGCGGTCGCGGCTCGTCAGATCACCCAACAGTTCCGGCACCAGTTCCGCGAACTCGTCCAGCTTCGGCGAGTGGTGCGTCGTCTTGTCGAACAGGAACGTGCTGTCGCAGATGAGCCGCAGGTTGGCGAGGCACGCGAGGATGCGCTTGCGATCCGCGTCGGTCAGAAAGCTCTTGCCGAGCAACCGGGCGAGCGTGGTGCGTTGCTCCTCGTAGGGCACCCGCTGCGGGTCGCTCAACTCCACGTACACGATGTTGTCGGTGCGGCCGGGCAGTTGCGTCAGCACCTCCGCCCGCGTGCGGCGGAGGAAGATCGGCTCCAGCCGCTCGCGGATCTTGTCGAGGTTGCGATAGCCCGTGAGGTTCCCTTTTTCATCCAACACGCGGTGGTCTTGCAGGAACTGAAAGACCGGGCCGAAGCGGCGCTCGTCCACGAACTGCACGATGCTGTAAAGCTCTTCGAGCTTGTTTTCCAGTGGCGTGCCGGTGAGCACCACCGCGTACCGGCTGACCAACTTCTTCACCGCCTGGCTCGTCTTGCTCGCCCAGTTCTTGATCCGCTGGGCCTCGTCGAGCACGATCACGTCCGGCTTCCACGCATTGATGGCGTCGCGGTCCCGCACCACCTGCTCGTAGTTCACCAGCCGGAAGAACGTTGCCCCGCTGTATTGGTCCTTGCGGTCGTCCGGCCCCCCTTCGATGACCTGCACCGCCCGCTTCGTGAACCGCTTGATCTCCCCTTCCCACTGGTACTTCACGCTTGCCGGAGCGACGACGAGAACACGCGAGATGCCGCGCTCGCGGGCCAGCAGCTCCACCGCCGCGAGCGCCTGGAGCGTTTTGCCCAGCCCCATGTCGTCGCCGAGAATCGACCGCCCGCGGCCGGCCAGGAACACCGCCCCGCGGAGCTGGTAGTCGTACAGCGGCACGCTCAGCAGGTGGGCGTCGAACGTGCCGGCGTCGATCTGGGCCAGCCACTCCCCTTCCTTCCGCTGTAGGTCGAGCCGTTCGAGTTCGCGGCGGAGGAAGTCGCGGGCGTCGGACCGCACGACGATCTCTTCGGGCACACGCTCCACGTCGGCGAGGAAGTCCTCGTGCTTGCCGCGACCGGACCACACCCCGCGGTCGTCGAAGTAGCGCTTGGCGAAATCGCCGAGCTTGTCGGTGTGCCGCGGCGGGAGCATCACGCCGAGTGTCAGCGCCTCGCCGTAGTGCAGGTAGATTTCCGGCCGCGTGACGGCGGCCTTCTTCTTCTGAACGTGGGCCGGGTTGTCCTCTTTCAAATCCTCCAGCACGGCCTCGATGTGCTTGCAGGTGCCGAGGGTGTTGGCGCGAAAGTCGGGGCATGTGCAGGTGTTGTCGCCCGTGTCGAACCCGCGAACCGCGACGGTGTACTCGCCCCCGCTGACGGGGTTGGTGACGCGAAAATCCGAGAACACGCGGTTCTTGCCGACGTTCTCGATGCGGTAGTTGTCCGCCTTCGCCCGCTGCCGGCGGATCTCGATCTGCTCGTCGCGGAGCATGGCGTTTCTTGGCGAACCCCGACCGCAAGGTCGGGGGTGGTTGTGGGAAAGGAACCCGCCCCGCCCGGTGGGAACTTACTGACCGTAGGCATGGCTCCCCCATGGCGCACCTGTGTGGCAGGGGGGAGACGGTTTGCGTGAACCAACCACACTTCACCCGCGGCGTAACGCCGCAGTCAACGCTACCTCAGTCCGGGCGGGACGGGTGAAGGGATTGTACCCGGTGCGGGTCACTTGTACTCGGGAACGGCGGCGGGCAGCCCGACCCGCATGAAGAAACGGGCGAAGGCTTGCGAGAAGTGTTCGAGGAACGGGGACGCCAACCGCCACCGCGCGCCGATCGACTTGGCGTGAGCTTGCAGGTAGTCGAACGGCAGGCTGAAAATCTGTCGGAAGTCAACGACCACCGCCCGCTTGTTGTCTGTCGGGTCGTCTGGGGAAGCCAACAGGTGCAACCCCTCCACCCGCCCCTTCCGCACGTTCTCCCACGCCTTCCAACTCTTGAACGTCGGGTCGGCGGTCATGTAGTCGGAGAGTGCCCACACCGGGCAGAGAGCCACCACGGGCGCTTTGCCGTTCGCCAGGTCGCAACTCTGCGTGACGACCAACATGTTGCCCAATTCGACGCGAACGGTGTAGTCCCCGGCCGCCCCGCCGAAGGCCACCGGGAACGTCGGCACCGGGCAGTTGGGCAACAGGTCGCCTTGCGCGAGCGCGTCCCCTTGAATCTGCTGCCAAAACGGGGTCATGCGTCAGTCGTCCAGTTCGGGGAGGGGGAGTGGTTTCAACCGACCGACGACGACCAGGTTCGCCACGACGGTGCGGACGGTCGGCAGGTGAACGAACGCCTCCGCCCGATCTGGTGGCTCGACGGGTGCGGGGACGGGTGCGGGTGCGGGCGGCGCGAGCGGAAACCCGACATCCGGGAAAGTGGCAACAGGAGTCATCGCGGAACCCTCGGTAACGAAACCCCGTCCCGCCCGGTGGGAACTTACTGACCGTAGGCACGGTGTCGCCCGGGCACCAACCTGTGAGTGCCCGGACAAACCTGCTGCGTGAAAGGAGCACACTTCACCCGCGGCGTAACGCCGCAGTCAACGCTACCTCAGTCCGGGCGGGACGGGTGAAGGGATTGTACCTGTTCCATCACCCGGCGGCTCACGCCGCTCGGCTCGCCGTCACGCTCACATCACGTACCTTCTTTTCGCTGCAGCTTCGGCGGCGCAGTTCGCGCAGGTGCCGTTCACCACCAGGTCGTACCCGGTCATGTGGAAGCCGTGAGCGGCGGCCACCGCCTTCACCGCGTCCGTCAGCCCCTCGTGCGTGAACTCGGTCATGCTCTTGCACTCGCCGCACACCAGGTGCTCGTGCCACGGGTAGCCGTAGTCGTGGTCGTACACGGTGCGGGAGCCGATCTCGATGCGGCGGAGCAGCCCGGCGTCCACCAGCTTGCCGAGCGTACGGTACACGGTCGCCCGGCTCACCCGCTTCTTGCCGGCCTTCAAGTCGGCGAGCAGTTCGTCGGTGTCGAAGTGGGTGTGGCGGGCGAAGATGTGGGCGACCAACTCCCGCTGCTGGTCGGTGTACCGCTGCGGGCGGGGGCGGCTGGCGAGGAACTCGCGGAACCGCTCCTCGGGCGTCTGCGAGACGGCGACGGCGGGCAGGGGCACGGGCGAACTCCTTCGTTAGCCCGACGCGCCAGCGAGGGGCGCACTCCTTCGGCGGACGGCTGGTTGGCCCCTCGCTCGCGCGTCGGGCTAACGAGTCTCGGGCGGGTCCACCGCACGAAACATGAACTCCTCGGCCAGCGCCCACCGCTCGGGGGTGTCCAGTTGGCCGGCGGCAATGAGCGCTTTCATACGGTTCACCAACTCCCAGCGGATGCCGTCCACCGGCGGTTCGTCGGCGGACGGGGGACAATCGGCGGTGTCGTTCATTGCGGCTCGGAGTCGGGCCGGGCGGTGGGGGGCGTGAGCCGACCAGCCGTCGGGCAGTCGGCCGTCCCACCGCGGGCACGGGCGGGTCGGGCGGGGTGCAGGGCGCAGGGGGTTCACTCCGTTGAAGCGGCGGGCGGGTGCTCCGTCGTCGGCCCGGCCTTCCATTCCGCGTCTCCTACTGTTCGGGCGTATCCTGCGGTTCGGGTGTTCACCAGTCCCGAGAACCGCGGCCATTCTACTCACGCTCATCGTCGCCCGCGCGCCGCAGTGTGAAAGAATTCGGCCCCCGATTAGCTGGGTAATCTGGGTCGGAGTTCCCGGCGCAGGGGTTCGGCCGCGCGCTCACTGTTCGCGGGTGAGAACCCCACCCGGCGGGATTCTCCGGCGCATTTTATCACTTCTCTTCAAGTGGGCGAAGTGCTGTCCAAATACTCGGCGCGGGCGGCTCCGCGAGCCGTCAGTCTGTCGGGTGGGTCTGTCCGGATCGCGTCGCTCCGGCGACCCACGTGGCCTGATTCCGTGGGTCGCCGGACGGAAGCCGTCCGTCAGACCCACCCTACCCGGCCGCCCCATCCCGTGACCCCGCGTGGCCTTGTTCGGCGCGGGCGGCGTTCGCGGCCATGTGCGCCAGGCGGGTCGGCGTCGGGTGGCGGTAGCCGCTGAGCACTCTCTTCACCAGCTCGACCGCGCCGAACACGTCACACTTGTGCCCCGGTGACACGAAGCACGGCCGCACCCCGTCGGCCGTCCGCACCACCGCCCCGACGGTGTCGGTGCCGATGGTCAGCGGGGTGGTGTCGCCCGCCTTCGGCCCGACCTCGCCGTGGTCGCCGGTCAGCCACGTCTTCGCGCACCCGACGGTCGGCACGTCCAGCCACAGCCCGAGGTGGCACGCCAGCCCGAACCGCCGCGGGTGACAGACGCCCTGGCCGTCGAGCACCACCGCGTCCGGCATCAGGCTGAGTTTGGCGAACGCACTCAGCAGCGGCGGGCACTCGCGGAACGACAGCAACCCCGGCACATACGGGAAAGTCATCTCCTCCCGCACGACCGCCCGCGTGAGTTCCCGCTCCCGCACGATGTCCCACACCACGACGGCGGCGAACGCGAGCGGGGAGTCGATGGCGTAGGCGATGTCGCACCCGGCGACCATCCGCACCGGGCCGAGAGGAGTGGACGTGTCGATGCGGGAAGCCAACTGCGTTTGCAGCGCAACCGCCTCGTCGGGGGAAACGTGCCAGCGGTGAAGGGGTTTGCCGGTGTCCATGATGGTGTAGGGCGGGCCGCAGTCGAGCGACAGCGAGACAAGCCCCGCCGTCAAGTCGAATGGACACGAGGACGGTGCGAGGAGTTCGGGTGGCGCGGGTTGTAGGGAAGAGACCTCACCCCCCGGCCCCATCTCCATGTCATGGGGAGGGGGTGTTCAACATGTTCAGCTGAAAAGACTTCCGCGG
>JANNVG010001223.1:0-5245 GCA_031414395.1 Fimbriiglobus sp. | reverse complement strand
GGGGGCTTTCGCCCCCCTGCTGGAGTTTGGGGGGGGGGTTTCCCACCCGTTGGCGGGGTTTGCGGTGTGGGGTTAACTGGGTTCCCTCGCGGGGGGGGTGGGGGGGGGGGCTGTTTTACCCCGCCGCCGGTTCACCAGAATCCGCAGGCACGACACATGGTTGAAACCGACGCGCCGCCCGAACCGCCGGCGGGTATAACACGCCCCACGCACACCTGCCCCCGATAGGAACTCATGAACACGCACGACCTGATCCGCGAACTGCGGGAGGCATCCCGCACCAAGATCGTCCTGATGGTCGCCGACGGCCTCGGCGGGCTGCCACTCACCCCCGGCGGCAAGACCGAACTGGAGTCCGCCAACACCCCCAACCTCGACGAGTTGGCCCGCGTCGGCACGTGCGGATTAAGCACGCCCGTGCTGCCCGGCATCACCCCCGGCAGCGGCCCCGGACACCTCGGCCTGTTCGGGTACGACCCGCTCGAATACCGCATCGGCCGCGGCATCCTCGAAGCCCTCGGCATCAACTTCCCCGTGACCGCCCGCGACGTGTGCGTCCGCGGCAACTTCTGCACCCTCGGGGCCGACGGCACCATCACCGACCGCCGCGCCGGACGCCCGAGTACCGAACGGTGCAAAGAAGTGGTGAACAAGCTCCGCACCATCACGGTGAGCGGGGCGGAGGTGTTCGTCGAGCCGGTGAAGGAGCACCGCTTCGTGCTCGTGTTCCGCGGCGACGGCCTGGGTGACGCGGTGAACGACACCGACCCGCAACAGGTGGGCGTGCCCCCGCTGAGCGTGAACGCCCTCCGTGCGGCCGAACCGACGGCCGTGGACTCGATCAAGACGGCGGCGGTGGCGAACGAGTTCGTGGCCAAGGCGATCGAGGTGCTGCGGGGCGAAGGGGCGATGAACGGAGCCACCCTCCGCGGGTTCGCCCGGCAGCCGACCATCCCCACCATGCAAGACGTGTACGGGTTGCGGTCCGCCGCGATTGCCGTCTACCCCATGTATAAGGGGCTGGCCCGGCTGGTGGGCATGGACATCCTCGACGCCGGCGACACGCTGGACAGCCAGGCCGAGCGACTGAAGGCGTCGTGGAACGACTACGACTTCTTCTTCCTGCATTACAAGTACACCGACAGCACGGGCGAGGACGGCAACTTCGCCGAGAAGGTGAGGAAGACGGAAGCGTTCGACGCGGTGATTCCCAAAGTGCGGGCGCTGAAGCCGGACGTGCTGATGATCACGGGCGACCACAGCACGCCGAGCAAGATGAAGAGTCACAGTTGGCACCCGGTGCCGACGGTGATCGCGGGCGAGCTGTGCCGCCCGGACGGGTTCAGCAAGTTCGGCGAAGCTCAGTGTCGCAGCGGGGGGTTAGGCCAGTTCCCGGCGAAGCACCTGATGCTGTGGGCGATGGCGCACGCCGGCCGCCTGGGCAAGTACGGCGCGTGAGGCGTGCCGGCGGTGCCGCCTGCCGGGCGGCACCAGTCTGGCGGATGGTTCTTTCCACCTCCCCCCACTCTCCCGTGGAATCATGCCCTGAACGAAGAAGAACCCATGCCGGCCAAGCACTTACGGCGAATCTCCGGCCCCGATGAGGCACAGCCGAAACCATACTTGGGATGTGGAGTCGGTTCATCGCGGGACAAAACTCCATGTCTGCGCTATTTCGAGTGCTTGCAAATCTTGAGGTGATGGTTCACATCAGCAAGGAACCCTGGTGCGAACCGCAGGCTGCTCCGCTTCGCACGGGATAAGAAACCGGCGGTTGCGCGGAGCGACAGCGGGCGCAGAGAGTGTTTCAAAAAGCTCAACAGGCTCGGTCTCTTCCTCGCCAGTGGCCACGTCGAAGCGCGAACCGCGAACGAGCCGTCCGCACCTCCGTACGCGGCCTTGGGCCACGGGCCGCACGCTGGCACTGGCTCCGCTGTCTCACACCGACAGCGACCCGGGGCCAACAGTCGCCTACCCAACCACTCAGCGACCGGCACGCACACTGCGTTGCCAACGAGCCGCCACCTCGTACCCGCCCGATGATCGACCTGCGTAGCCGGTTCCGTCCACCCCTCCGGAAATCCTTGAAGGCGTTCGGCGTCGGCAATGTGAACCGTCCCGATTCGACGCTCTTGAGGTATCCAGATGGCTGGCGGGGAGGGGATGCCTACCCCCGACCCGCCCTTGATCGTCGGCACGCAGTTCACCCCCCATCCGACACCAGTGAGACCTTCCGTCCAGTAAAACCCATAGGCGTCCGCCGTGGGCGACGGGGCCGGTTCCGGTTGATCGTCGGCGAAGAGAACCTGTCGCGGGTCATCATCACGGCTGGCGACAATGACCACCCGTAGGCGTCGCTGGGGCAAACCGAATGCCCGTGCATCGACCGTCCGATAGGCCCATCGATACCCAAGCCGGACCAACTCGCCGGCGATGAGCGACATCGCTCGCCCGCCGTCCAGTCGCAGCATAAATGGTACGTTCTCCAGCACCACCCACGCCGGCCGGCGGCGGGTCTCAAGCAGACGGAACACCTCGCCCACGAGGGAAGAGTTGAGACCTGCAATCCCCGCGGTCCTACCGCACTGGCTCAGGTCCTGACACGGGAAGCCAGCCGCGACGAGGTCGCAAGACGGTAACCGTTTCAGCTTTCGGACATCGTGGCCGATAGGGCAGTCTGGGAATTGCGCTTGCAAGACGTGTCGCGCCGCCGGATCGTTCTCGGACATCAGAGTCGTATGATGCCCGTGAGCCGCCAGGCCACGCTCGATTCCGGCGATCCCGGCAAACAAGCCGACTGTTCGTAGGACATTTGAAGAGGGTGGTTTCGACATCGGCCGTGGTGAGTGGGACAGAATGCGACCCGACGATTGCCGGTGTGGTGGAGTTCCGAACTTAGTATGCCACGCCGCCAGCTCGAACTCGAGCTCAATACCCTCGACCGGAGGTGAATCTTGGCCAAGCGCCCCATCCAGTCGGCCATCACCCCCGCCCAACGTGAGTCGGCCGAAAAGCAGATTCGACAGATCCAGAAGGAAATCCGGTTCGACACCCGCGACTTCCCCGTTGAAACCATTGTCTCCCGCTACACCCGAGAGATGTTCTTCATCCCGCCGTATCAACGGGAATTCATCTGGAACGAGCGTCAGCAAAGCCAGTTCATCGAGTCCGTCATTATGGGTCTGCCGATCCCCATGATGTTCCTGGCAGAGGACGAGGAGGGGGCGTTCGAGATCGTGGATGGCACGCAGCGGATTCGGTCACTTGAGGCGTTTTTGTCCAACGATCTTGAGCTTGAGGGCCTGAAGAAACTGGATTCGCTGAACGGGTTTCGTTTCCAGGATCTGCCAACCGCGCAGCAGAACAAACTCACGAGCCGGGCGCTGCGGCTCGTGATCCTCGACCAGGACACGTCGGACGAGAACCGGCGTGACCTGTTCGACCGCATCAACAAATCGGGCGAGCCACTCACTCCGAGCGAGCGGCGACGGGGGTCGCTGGACGGCAAGTTCATGACCTTCTTGGAAGAGCGAGCGAACGACCTACTGTTCTCTTCGCTCTGCCCGATCTCCCCGCGCATGGCCCGCCGTCGTGAACCGCTCGAACTGGTGACCCGCTTCTTCGCCTACTCTGATCGCTACGAGGATTTCGAGCACGATGTCGACAGTTTCCTCGACGACTACGTGAAAGTTCACCGCACCAAGTTCGAGGCGAAACGGATGACAGCCGAGTTCAACGCCACGATGGCGTTCGTGCAGCGATTCTTCCCGTACGGCTTCGCCAAGTCGGCGACAGCGAAGACGACGCCGCGGGTGCGGTTCGAGGCGTTGTCGGTGGGCGTGAACCTCGCTCTTCGGAGTGAGCCGGAACTCACACCCACGCCGGTCACCTCCTGGCTGGATTCTGAACGGTTCACCGAGTTGACTACCACACACGCCAGCAACTCCGCCCCCCGGATGCGAGGGCGGATCGAATACGTTCGTGACCACCTGCTGGGGAGGGCGTGAGCGATGTTCGCCCAAGTGCTCACGGACTTCGACGAGCGGGTTGCGGAGGTTGACCTGTATCTCCAACTGCTGAAGGCGTTGGACAACGAGGAGATCGTCATCGCTGCCGGTGCCGGTCCACAGGTGTTGCCCCCCGGCACGCCCCCGGAGGACTGTGGGAGGATGCTAAAGGGCGCGGCGTACTTGGTGCTGTACAACTTGGTCGAGGCATTCGTCAGACGTGGGTTTCAGACGGTGTTCGACGTGATCCGGGGCGAGAGCCTTTGCGGGGCCGACCTGACCGAACACTTCCGCCGACAGTGGATGTCTCAGCGGTATCGGCGGATTCAAGCGATCGATGGCTCCCCCCGGCAGTACATGGACATCGCAGACGAGATCATCCAGCACATGCTGGAGCGGAAGACGGCCTCGATGGGGCACCGCAGCCTGCCAATCTCAGGGAACATCGACGCCGACGCGATTCGAGATGTGTTCGGCCTGCACGGGGTCGATGCAACCACCCCTCCGGAGACCAGGGGCGGGGATTCCCTCAAACTCGTGAAGGCGAAAAGGAACGCACTTGCCCACGGGGATGAGTCGTTCGTCGAATGCGGTCGTCACGTGACCGTCAAGGATTTGGTTGAAGCGAAGGATGAAGTCGTACTCTACGTGCGAAGCATCTTGGGCAACCTGCAATTGTTCACCGAAACCAAGGGGTACAAAGCCAGCAATACATAGGACTCACGCCGCGCCGTTCGCCCGGTGGTCCGCCTGATCGGGTGTCAGTCGATCACGAGTAGATGCCGAGGTCCACCCACAGCAACCGGGCGGCGAGGAGGAGCGCACCGACTACCGCACTCAGCAGTGAGTTCCGGGCGGACCAACCCTGCGACGCACCCAGACCCGGTCAGGATGGCGCGCTCACTCCGGTGGTTCTGGGCGGGGCGACACGACACCCTCGGGGGTGAGCCGCCTGCCCCACCCGCGTGGGGCGGCGTTCGCTTGCTCCGAGTTCCGCGACGCCAACGGGGGCCTTCGACAGCGGGAAGCACCCGGCCCTTCACCCCGCCCGTTTTCCCGCACCACCCCTACAGACGCGCCCGCCCGCCCCGGTTCGCCGCTCATTTCGATTGACACACCACCCCCCTCATTTACACTCAGTGAAGTAGCCCACGTCCGGTTCACCCGATCTCGACCCCCACAGCCCCACGCGAGGAGTGCCATGGCCCGCAAGAAGTCCGGCGGTGAAGGCGGCGGCA
>JANNVG010001222.1:0-2606 GCA_031414395.1 Fimbriiglobus sp. | reverse complement strand
CGCGGCTGGCGCTCGCACGGCTCGCGGCGAAGACATCCGACTCGATCAGTTCCCGTTGCCGTCTCGCTCCCCCTCGGGAACAATACCGATGTCGCCGTTCCCGTTCCCATTGGTGTCGCGATGTTGCCGGTCATGCCGTTCACCTCCAACCACCTGTACCCCACCTCGGACGGTCGCCCCATGGCCGAGACGGACTACCACCGCATCCTGATGACCGAAATCATCGCGGTGTTGAAGGCCCATTACGCCGCCGACCCGGACACCTACGTCACCGGCAACCTGCTCCTCTTCTACCGGCCGAACCACAAGCGGCGGCACGTGTCGCCCGACTGCATGGTGGTGTTCGGGGTGCCCAAGATGGACCGGCTGAACTACCTGACGTGGGAAGAGGGGAAGGGGCCGGACGTGGTCATCGAACTGACCAGCAAGACCACCCGCCGCGAGGACGTCACCACCAAGTTCGAGTTGTACCGCGACGTGCTGAAGGCGAAGGAGTACTTCCTGTTCGACCCGCTCGAGGACTACCTGACGCCGTCGATGCAGGGGTATCGACTGCGGGCCGGCGAGTACCAGAGCATCCGGGTGAAGGGCGGGCGCCTGCCCAGCAGTCAACTCGGCCTGCACCTCGAACGCGACGGGCAAGCGCTGCGGCTGTGGGATCCGACCACCGGCGAGTGGCTGCCGACGCCCGACGAGGTGATCGAGGCCGAGCGGGAGAAGGCGGACGCCGAGCGGCAGCGGGCCAACCACCTCGCGGCGGAAGTGGTGCGGCTTAAGAAACTACTGGCCGGACAGAAGAACGGGCACACCGCCAACGGCGCCGGTTCGTAGATCAGTCCGCAAACCCGCACGCCCCCTCCTCGGTGTCGCCATGCCCGAAGCCCTCCGCTGTGTGCCCGCGTCGGCCGTGATCGTCGGTTGGGACTTCAGCACCGGCAGCGTGAAAGCGCTGGCGTTCGACACGTCCGGCAAGGCGCTGGCCGAGGTGCGGTTCCCGACCGAACTGTTCACCGACGGCGGGGTGTGCGAACTGAGCTACCTGCAACTCGAAGGGCAGGCTCGCGCCACCACCCGCCAAATCGCCCGCAAACTGTTCGACCTCGGCCGCGCACACGACTGGTTGGCCGGTGGCATCTCCGCCACCCACCACACGGCGGGCTGGCTGGACGAAGACGCCGTGCAGGTGCGTCGCATGATCTGCTGGAACGACCAGACGCTGGCCGAGTACCACGCCGAAGGGCTGGCACGCCTGGGCGGGCAGGAGCGGGCGAAGGAACTCACCGGCGGGCCGTGGGCGGTGCGATACGGCCTCAGCCACTTGGTGAAGGACGAACAGACCCTGTCACCGGCCCGGTGGGAACGGATCGACGTGTTCGCCCCGCACGGGCTGGCCGCGGGCGGCTTCCTCACCGGCTTCTTCCACCAGGTCAGCGTGAGTGGTGCCGCCAGTAGTGGGATGCTCGACCTGCGGACGAACCAGTGGCGGCGGGAAATGCTCGACGCCTTGGCCGACCCGAGGCACCGGGAGCGGGTGTGGGAGTGTCTGCCCGAAATCGTGGACATGAACACCCCGCTCGGCCCGCTCGCCGAGCATGTGATGCTCGACTCGTCGCTTCCCGATTCGATGGTGCCCCCGCTGGTGTTCCCCACGCTCGACGATCAGGCGGCGGGGCTGATCGGCGGCGGGGCGGTCGATCCGGGGCAGATCGCCGTCATCCTCGGCAACTCGGCGGTGGTGAACTCGTCGTCGGACACGCTGCCGGCGTCGGGCACGCTCGACTGCATGAAACTGAACTGGGGGCCGTACCTGTGGATGCGGTGCTACAGCAACGGCGCGCAGTTCCTCGACCGCGTGGTGGGTGCGAACCCCGACTGGCCGGCGCTCGAAGCGGCGGCGCGGGCGGCCGAAGCGGGGTGCAACGGCGTGGCGGTGCTACCGTTCGTGCTGAGCGAGCCGAGCATCGGCGTACACGCCCCGCGGTTCGAGTGGATCGGCGGCGAGCCGACCGACGTGGGCGTGAAGGTGCGGGCCAGCTTCGAAGCCATCTCGTATCTGATCGCGCTCGCCGTGAAGGAACACGAGGCGGCCGGGCAGGTGGTGACCCGCGTGACGGTGAGCGGGGGCATCGCCCAGAGCGAACTGATGTGCGAAATCTTGGCGAGCGTGCTGAACAAGCCGCTCGAACGGCTGGAGTCGAACGAAGGCCCGGCGCTCGGGGCGGCGGTGGTGGCACTCGCCGGGCTGGAGAGCCAGATGCGGAAGGAACAGGGCATTGCCGAGCCGTTCACCGCCGCGGATGCCGTGCGGTGCATGGTCCGCTTCCGCGGGCGGACCGCGCCGAACGCCGAGTGGGTGCCGACGTATCAGCAGGGGCTGGCGGACTTTCAACAGCGGATCGAGTAGGTGCCGCACGGCACACCGGCGGTTGAGAATGTCCCCCGGCACGGAATGGCCCCAGGGCGACTCAGGGATCGGGTTTGCGTAGGGTGGGTCCAGCGAGCGCCTCGCTCGCGCCGACCCACGCGGGCGGATTACGTGGGTCGGGGCGGAGGCCGCCGGCGCTGGGCCCACCCAAAGCAAAACCCATGCCAGTGTAGGCCTGGGG
>JANNVG010001221.1:0-7247 GCA_031414395.1 Fimbriiglobus sp. | reverse complement strand
CACGGAAGGCGTCGGGTGTCGATGACCCCACTGGAGTTCGGATGGTCACTGGCCCCTCGCTCGCGCGTCGGGCTAACAGGTGGTCTGTACGGCATCGCCTGTGACCACTGTCCGCACAGACCAACGCCCCTCGCTCGCGCGTCGGGCTAACGTGGGCGGAAAAATTCGCCGCCCGTGTCGTCTGGATGTCGCATGACCGCCCGCGAGCTGGCCGACCTGATCGACCGCCACTCGCCCGCCCTGGTGCTGTTCGCCCGCCAGCGGTGCGACACGCCCGAGGACGTGGTGCAGGAGGCGTTCTGCGCGCTCGCCGGTCTCCGCACCCCGCCGACCGACCCGGCCGCGTGGCTGTTCCGCACCGTCCGCAATCGCAGCCTGGATGTGGGCAAAGCCGACCGCCGACGGAAGCGGCGGGAAGCGGTCGTCGGCGGGTCGGTGAACTGGTTCGTCGAACCGCAGATGAACGGGCTGGAAGCGGCCGAAGCGGTGGACGCCTTGCGGAGCTTGCCCGACGAATTGCGGGAAGTGATCGTGCTGCGGGTGTGGTCCGACCTGACGCTCGAACAGATCGCCACGGCGGTCGGCTGTTCGGTGTCCACCGTTCACCGCCGGTACGAGGCCGGCTTGACCACTCTGCGAGAGCGGTTGGGGGAATCATGCCCGAAGACGTGACCCGCGACCTGAAGGCGTTCACGCCGGTCGGCCTCGACCGCGACGCGGTGCTGTACGCCGCCGGCAAGGCCGCCGCCCGCCGGTGGGCCGTGTGGAAGTGGCTGGCGCTGGGGCTGTTCGTCAGCAACGCCGTCAGTCTGAGTGTGCTGTTCTGGCCGCAGTCGGAACCGGTGACGGTGCCGACCGCCGACCCCGAGCCGTCACTCGCCGGCCCGACGACCCGCCCGCCCGGTCCGTCGTATTCCGCCGACGACGAACTCGGCCCGCTCCCCGCCGGCCCGCCCGACCTGGTGCCCGACGGCCCCCAACTCACCGTGCGATCCGCGCCCCTCACACTCCGAGACTCCCCATGACCCGATTCGCACTCGCACTCGCACTCGTACTCCTCGGCCCGCTGGCGTTCGCCGCCGATCCGGTCGTGTACACCCCCAAGCCGGTGACGGTGTCCGCCGCCGCCGCCCCCACCCCCGCCCTCAAGTACCTGCTGCTGCCCGACCTGACCGAGGTCCACGACGGCAACCAGGTGCAACTGTTCATGAAGGTGTTCGCCGAGCAGAACACCTTCTTCTTCGGCAAGGACGAGCAGGAGAAGCGGGAGAAGTACCTGGCCATGCCGTTCGACGAACTGCCGAACGACTTGCGGGACTACGGCGGCAAAGTGATCGACCGCATGCACGACGCCGCCCGCGGCGGGCAGGTGGACTGGCAGATCCTCCGCGACCTGCGAAAAGACGGGACGAACACGCTCCTGCCGGACGTCCAGTGGATGCGCATGCTTGCGAGCGTGCTGAAGGTGAGGTGCCGCGGGGAGATCAAGGCGGGCGACTTCCCGGCCGCCATCCGGACCGTGCAGACGATGCTCGCGCTGGCCCGCTCGTTCAACGACCACCCGACGCTGATCGGCCAACTCGTGGGGTGCGCCATCGCCGCCATCGGGCTGGGCTGTGTCGAGGAAATGGTTCAGCGGCCGGGTTGCCCGAACCTGTACTGGGCGCTGTCCGACCTGCCGACCCCGCTCATCGACCTGGACAAGGGTCTGAAGGGCGAGCGGGTGATGTTCGCGGCCGAGTTCTCGGACTTCCCCCGCGGCGGGGCGAAGTGGACCGACGACCAACAGGGGAAGGCGTTCCAGCGGCTGCCCAAACTGTTCCCCGCCCTGGAAGCGGCCCCGCCGAACGTGAAGAAACCGGAAGACTTCCCCCCCTTCGTGGCCGGGTTGAGCACCGACGACGAGTTCCTGAAGGTCGCCGCCGGGTGGCTGACCGAGGCCGGGTACACCGCCGCCGACGTGCAGAACATGACGCCCATCCAACGGGTGATCGTCGGCAGCGTCGAGCGGGCCTACCAACTGAACGACGAGACGGCCAAGTGGATGCGGCGGCCGTACCACGAGATCCCCGACGCGGTGAAGGAATTCGGCGACGGGGACAAGCTGAAGGCGGAGAAAATGAACTTCCGGGCGAACGGGGTGTTCGCCGGTTACCGGGCGTGGATGTTGAAGCCGAAGCTCGCCCAGACCCGCACCGACTCGCTCGTCGCCCAACTGCGGATGGTGGAGGCGCTGCGGATGGCCGCCGCGAAGGGCGGCAAGTTCCCGGCCACCCTGCCGGCCGACACCCCCACCCCGACCGACCCGTTCAGCGGCAAGCCGCTCGTCCACGCGGTGAAGGCGGAGAAGGCCGAGTTCACACTCACACCCCCGCTCGGGCTGGAGAACGCCAAGCCGTACAACACGCGGTGGGAGATCACCCTGCGGGCGAAGTGACCGCCGAGCGAGGTGAGCCCGCCGGTGTTTCTCGAAACCGGCGGACTCACCCGCCCTTCGGAGCCGCGGAGCGGCCCCGCCTGACCTCCCGCGCGGGGTTTTTCTGCTACTCACCTATTTCCGGTCGGCCGTCTCGTTTACATTCCCCCTACCCACTGCCGGGCGACCTGTTGCCGACCCGGTGGTGCGTGCCTTTTACTCACACGGGAATGTACCGATGGCCGCGAAAGAAAGCCGGGAACTGAAGTCCGCCCTCGCCCAGATCGAGAAGGAGTTCGGCGAGGGGGCGATCATGTCCCTGAACGCGGTGGCCTCGCAAGAGATCGAGGGGATCAGCACCGGCAGCATCAGCCTGGACGTGGCCCTCGGCGGCAAGGGCATCCCCCGCGGGCGGATCGTCGAGATTTACGGGCATGAGAGCAGCGGCAAGACGACCGTCGCCCTGCACGCGGCGGCGAACGTGCAGAAGGCGGGCGGGGTGGTGGCGTTCATCGACGCCGAACACGCCCTCGACCCCAGTTGGGCGCGGAAGATCGGCGTGGACCTGGACAGCCTGCTGGTGAGCCAGCCGAGCTACGGCGAGGAAGGCCTGCGGATCGCCGAGATGCTGGTGAAGAGCAACGCGGTCGACCTGATCGTCATCGACAGCGTGGCCGCCCTGGTGCCGAAGAACGAACTGAACAACGACATCGGCGACGCCAGCATGGGCATGCAAGCCCGGCTGATGAGTCAGGCCCTGCGGGTGCTCAACCCGAGCCTGAGCAAGACCCGCACCTGCATCATCTTCATCAACCAGATCCGCCAGAAGATCGGCGTCATGTACGGCAACCCCGAGACCACCACCGGCGGGCTGGCGCTCAAGTTCTATGCCAGCGTGCGGCTGGAGGTGCGGACGACCACCAACGCGCTGAAGGACGACGACGGGCAGGTGATCGGCAAGGAGGTGAAGGTGAAGGTGGTGAAGAACAAGATCGCCCCGCCGTTCCGCACGGCCGAGTTCTTCATCATGTACGACAAGGGCATCGACTACGAGGCGGACATCCTCAAGGTGGCCGTGGACGAGTACGAGATCGTGGCCAAGAGCGGCAGCTTCTTCAGCTACAAGGACCAGCGGCTGGGGCAGGGGGCGGACAACGTGGCCAAGTACCTGCGGGACAACCCGACCATCCGCGACGCCATCGCGGCCGACATCCTGGCCGCCAACCTGGCCAAGATCAGCGGGGTGCCGGTGCCCGCCGACCAGGACGGCGAGGAGCCGGAAGCGGCCCTCGACGCGGCCGAGGCGACGACCGCCGAGACGACCAAGCCGAAGAAGCGGGGCAAAGGGGCCGAGAAGGAGTAAGGCGGACGGCGCGACGTGAGTCCGCCGGGTGATGACGAGCGAGCCGGCCGGGGTTGTCCCCGGCCGGTTTTCGTTTCTTGGTCAGTCGTCCCGGATACCGACCAGTCGGTTCGGACCGTCGAGCGTGACCACGTACAAGTTCAGCACATCCCGTCCGAGCAAGATCGTCTCTTCCCCGTCGGAAGCCGCCACATCCGCCACCAGCGGGGGGAAGCCGCGAACGGCCAACGTCACCCGGCAAATCGGCAGGGTGATGATGTCGCCGCCGCCGACTTCGAACTCCAGACGGGCCACTTCCGGGGCTTGCACTTGCGAAATGATCGCCTGCGGAACGAGTGTGCGATCCGCCCCGCTGTCCACCAGTGCGGACACTTCCGGCGCACTCGCCCCGCCCGGCACGCCGACTGACACCGGCAGGTGCGGGGCGGGCACGCGGGCGGAGGTGTAAGGGTGTTCGACGTTCACGCCGCCCCCCGCGGGTGGCAGATCGACGGCAACCGTTCGGGCAGTCGGGGCTGATCGGACACGAGCCGAACGAGCGGGAAGGCGCCGGGGTGCGTTCGCTCAGCGGCCGTGAGGACCGCGACCGCCGAGTCGCCGAACGCGATCACCTGTCCGTCGTGAATGGCGACGTGCTTGCCGGTGGAGTCCCGAAGCAGATCGGGTAGCAGTGATCGGAAGGCGTCGTGTTCGCGGGCCAGTTTGGGGTGTGTCGGGCGGGTGGTGTGGTCCGGCGGCGAAACGGCGGACACCGTCACCCGCACCCGGCCGGTCGGGGTGTCGGGTGGGAGGGTCAGCCGAATTTCACGGCTTTCGGGGATGTCAGCTTCGAGTTCGATGAACACGACACGCCTCCGGCGGGTGTGACCATCTTACCCGATGGCCGCGTTCACGATGGCCAGGAACTGATCGGCCTTCAGGCTGGCCCCGCCGACGAGCGCGCCGTCCACGTCCGGCAGGCTCATCAGCCCGGCCGCGTTGTCCGGCTTCACACTCCCGCCGTACTGAATCTGCACGTGGGCGGCGGTGCCGGCGTCGAACTGCGTGCCCACCTTCCCGCGGATGAAGGCGTGTGCCGCTTGCGCCTGCTCCGGCGTGGCCACCTTGCCCGTGCCGATGGCCCACACCGGCTCGTAGGCCAACACCACCGATTGCATCTGCGCCGCGGTCAGCCCGGCCAGCCCGTGCGTCAGTTGCCGCTCCAGCACCGTTTCCGTCTGGTTCGACTCGCGCTCGGCCAGCAGCTCGCCCACGCAGAAGATCACCTTCAACCCGTGGGCGAGCGCCGCCTTCGCCTTCTTGTTCAGCACGTCGTCCGTCTCGCCCATGCCGTGCCGCCGCTCGCTGTGCCCGATGACGACGTACTGGCAACCCACATCCCGTAGCATGGGCGGCGACACCTCGCCGGTGAAGGCCCCTTCCTTCTCGAAGTGGCAGTTCTGCGCGCCGAGCAGTACGCTCGTGCCCTTCAGCACGTCGGCCACCACCGCCAGGTAGGGGAACGGCGGGCACACCGCTACCATCACCCGCTTGTCCTCCCCCAGGTTCATCGCCACCGTCGCGGCCAGCCCTTTGGCGCTGCTCGCCGACGTGTACATCTTCCAGTTGCCGGCCACGAATTTGGGGCGCATCGGTCACTCCGCGGGAGGGGGATGAGGGTAATGTAGCGAAGCGTGCGGGCGACTTCCGGGCGAACCCGCCGCGGCCGGCAGACTGTTCGCTTGCGATGTTGGGTTCGCGTGTCGTATAATCCCGACGTGGAAACCCGCCTGCTCGAACTGGACACGGACCCGACGCCGACCGCCCCCCCGCGGGCGCGGGTACTGGTGTTCGGCCCGGTGCCGCCCGTCTCGCCCCTGCTGGCCGGGTCGGACACCGTGCGGCTGCCCGACGCCAAGGCGGTGGCCGACGCCCTGCACGACGGCGGGTTCGCGGCCGTGGTGGCCGACCCCGCCCTGCTCACCGACTTCTTCGACGAGTCTCGCCGCAACGCCCTCATCCTGGGCTACGCCGACCGCGCGTTCGCCCTCACCGACCTGGACGGGCGGGTGCAGTGGGTGAACGGGCGGATGCGGGAGTGGTGCGAGGCCGACCCGACCGGCCGGCACCTGCTGGCCGCACTGAACGCGCCGACCGTGTCCAGCGAGACGGCCGACCCGATGGCCGCCCTCCGCCGCGGCGAGTCGATCGCCGTCCGGTTGCACCGCACCGGCGGAGCGCCGGAGTACGTCGACCTGACCGCCCACCCGGTGTTCGCCCCGGACGGCACCGTCTGCCAGTTCCTCGCCCTGTGCCGGAACGTGACCTCCGAGGTGGAGCAGCAGAAGAAGCTGGACGCCCTGCACCAGGCCGGCAACGAGCTGGTGGAACTGGACGCCGCCACCATCGCCGAGGTGAGCCTGCCGGAGCGGGTGGAGTCGCTCAAGGACAACCTGCGGCGGCTGATCCACAACCTGTTGCACTACGACATCATCGAGGTGCGGCTGTACGACAAGCGGACGAACGCGCTCCGCCCGCTCCTCGAGGTGGGCATGACCCGCGAGGCCGCCGCCCGCCGGCTGGAGGCCCTGCCCGTCGGCAACGGCATCACCGGCTGGGTGGCGCACCACCGGCAGAGCTACTTGTGTGCCGACGCCGCCGCCGACACGAAATACCTGGCCGGCGCCGACGCCGCCCGCAGCAGCCTGACCGTCCCGCTCATCTACCTCAACGACCTGGTCGGCACGTTCAACGTCGAAAGCCCGCGGCTGAACGGGTTCACCGAAGAAGACCTCCAGTTCACCGAACTGTTCAGCAAAGAGATCGCCGCCGCCCTGCACACGCTCGAACTGCTCACCGCCCAGCAGAGCTGCGCCGCCACCCACTCGGTCGAGCTGGTCAGCCGCGAGATCGCCCTGCCGATTGATGAGGTGATCGCCAGCGCCGCCGTCCTCCTGAAACAGCTCGGCGACCGCGACGACGTGGTGGTGAAGCACCTGCGGAAGATCGTGGACAACGCCCGCCAGGTGAAGGCGAGCGTGCGGCGGGTGGGCGAGCAGGCGGCCGACGCCACCGCCACCCCCGCCCCGCGACCGCTCGCCAACAAGCGGGTGCTGGTGATCGAACAGGACGGCCGAATGCGGCGGGAAGCCCACCGCCTGCTCGAAGGGATGGGGGCGTGTGCCGAGACGGTGGGCACCGCGGCCGAGGGGCTGGCGCTGCTGGCCGGCGTGGAGTACGACGCCGTGCTGGTGGAAATCCACCCCGTCGACCTGGACGGGTACGACACGTTCAAGTCCATCCGCCAGACCCGCCCCGGCGTGCCCGTGGCCATGACCACCGGGTTCGTGTACAACGCCGGCCACAGCATCCTGAAGGCCCGCGCCGACGGGTTGAAGCACGTCCTGTTCAAGCCGTTCAAGCCCGACCAACTGGTGGCCGCGGTGCTCGACCTGCCGAAGTCCTGAACGAGCCGCGACCGCCAGGGAG
>JANNVG010001220.1:0-3389 GCA_031414395.1 Fimbriiglobus sp. | reverse complement strand
GCCCGCAGGCTGAAGGCCTGCGACCGCATCTCCCACCCTTTCAGGGTGGCGTCGGGTGGGCGATCGGTCCCCAGGGCGTTGCCCTGGGCTGAGCACTGTCAGGCCTTCGGCCTGATGTCGGTGGCCCGCCCTACAATGACGGCACTTTCTCCCCAGGGCGAGCCACCCCGATGTCCGAGTTCCGTCTCGAAGCCGACACCATGGGCCAGATCCGCGTGCCGGCGGACCGCTACTTCGGTGCCCAGACCGCCCGCAGTCTCACCCACTTCGCCATCGGCACCGACACCATGCCCCGCCCCGTGCTGCGGGCGTTCGGCACACTCAAGAAGGCCGCCGCACAAGTCAACCACGCCCTCGGCCTGTTCAAGAAGAAGCCCGCCGACAAGCTCGACCCGGCCGCGAAAGTGGGCTTCATCCTGACCGCGTGCGACGACGTGATCTCGGGCAAACTCGACGACCACTTCCCCCTGCGGGTGTGGCAGACGGGCAGCGGCACGCAGACGAACATGAACGCCAACGAGGTGATCGCCAGCCGCGCCGCGGAGTTGGCCGGCGGGCCGCGGGGGGACAAGAACTGGGTCCACCCGAACGACGACGTGAACATGTCGCAGTCGAGCAACGACACCTTCCCGACGGCCATGCACATCGCCGCGGTGGAGGAGCTGGTTCACATGCTGATCCCGAGCGTGCGGGCGCTCCGCGACACCCTCGCGGCGAAGGCGACGGAGTTCGACGGCATCGTCAAGATCGGCCGCACGCACCTGATGGACGCCGTCCCGCTCACCCTCGGGCAGGAGTTCGGCGGGTATGTGGCGCAGCTCGATTACGGCCTCGCGGCGGTGGCGCAGACGCTGCCGATGCTGCACGAACTGGCCCTCGGCGGCACGGCCGTCGGCACCGGACTGAACGCCCACCCCGAGTTCGCCGTGCGGGTGGCGAAGGCCATCGCCGACCTGACCGGCCTGCCGTTCGTCACCGCCCCGAACAAGTTCCAGGCGCTCGCCGGGCACGAGCCGCTCACCTTCGCCAGTGGCGCGCTGAAGACGCTGGCCGTGGCCCACATGAAGATCGCCAACGACATCCGCTGGCTGGCGAGCGGCCCGCGGTGCGGGCTGGGCGAACTGACCCTCCCGGAGAACGAGCCGGGCAGCAGCATCATGCCGGGGAAGGTGAACCCGACGCAGTGCGAGGCGATGACGATGGTGTGCGTGCAGGTGATGGCCAACGACGTGGCGGTGGGCATCGCCGCGAGTCAGGGGAACTTCGAGCTGAACGTGTTCAAGCCGGTGCTCATTCACAACTTCCTGCACAGCGTGCGGTTGCTGACCGACGCCTGCCGCAGCTTCCGCGAGCACTGCGCCGCCGACATGCCGCCGACCGATTACAAGAACCTGCCGTACGCCGTGAACCCCGAGACCGGGCTGGTGGAGGTGGATCAGGCGAACATCACGACCACGGCCGGCGAACCCCGCACGGGTATCGCCGCCAACCGCGAGAACATCGACCGCTTCCTGAACACGTCGCTCATGCTGGTGACGGCGCTGAACCGGCACATCGGGTACGACGCCGCCGCGAAGATCGCCAAGACGGCGCACAAGAACGGCACCACCCTCCGCGAGGAGGCGGTGAAGCTGGCCCCCAAGCTGCTGAAGGAAGACGGCGTGCTGACCGGCGAGGTGTTCGACCGGGTCGTCCGCCCCGAGACGATGACCGCCCCGGCCGTGGACGGGTAGTGTTCCACTCGCCCCGCGAGTGAGACGGGTCGAGACCACTCGCGGGGCGAGTGGAGCACGTCGGAGCGGACGATGCCCACTTATGCGGACTACCTGAACCTCGATCCGCTGCTGCGGCTGCAATCGGCGGGCGGCGAGCACGACGAACTCCTCTTCATCGTCGTCCACCAGACCTACGAGCTGTGGTTCAAACAGATCCTGCATGAACTCGACTACCTGCGCACGCTGCTGGCCGCCGACGACCTGCCGCGGGCCGGGCACGCCATGAAGCGGGTGCTCACCATCCTGAAAGTGCTCGTCGCCCAGGTGGACATCCTGGAGACGATGACCCCGCTCGAGTTCCTCGGTTTCCGCGAGCGGCTGGGGGCGGGCAGCGGCTTCCAGTCGGCCCAGTTCCGCGAGATCGAGTTCGTACTCGGGCACAAGCGGCCGACGGCGGTGGAGCAGTTCCCGGCGGGGTCGGATGCACGCACGCGGCTGGAACAGCGGTTCGCCGAACCCGGACTGTGGGACTGGTTCGTCCACTTCCTCGCCGGCCGTGGGTTCACAGTGCCGGGTGATGTGTTGCAGCGCGACGTGACCCAACCGCCCGCCGCGTCGCCCGAGTTGCAACGCACTCTGGTTCACATCTACCGCACCGACCCCGCCGTGGCCGCACTGTGCGAGCGGCTGGTGGACCTGGACGAGGGCGTGCAGGAGTGGCGATACCGGCACGTGAAGATGGTGGAGCGGACCATCGGCACGAAGCCGGGCACGGGCGGCTCGCCCGGCGCCGAGTACCTGCGGACCACCCTGCTGCGGCCGGTGTTCCCCGACCTGTGGGCCATCCGCACGGAGTTCTGACCCCTCGTTCCTACGCTCCGCGTGGGAACGCATCACCCGACGCTCCGCGTCCTTCTCGAACCGACGCGGAGCGTCGCGGACGGCATTCCCACGCGGAGCGTGGGAACGAGGTTCCGATTGTCATCGCCGCGAGTTTGCGAGCGTGCCCACGACGCTCGCAAGCTCGTGGCGATGACTCAGCGCCGACCTCACTTCCCGTGGCGGAGCGCCTTGCCGCCCAGCGCCTCCGGCATGTGCTTCTCGTCCGCCACCGCCGCCACGCCGTTCACGAACACCCACTTCACCCCGGCGGCGTACTGGTGCGGCTTGTCATACGTCGCGGTGTCGCGGTACGCCTTCGGGTCGAACACCAGCACGTCGGCGAAGTTCCCCGCCTTCAGGTAGCCGCGGTCGGTCAACTTCAGGATGTCGGCCGGCAGCCCGCTACTGCTGCGGATGGCCTGCTCCAACGTCACCACCTTGTCCTCGATGGCGTACAGGCCGATCTTCCGCGGGAAGGTGCCGTAACTCCGCGGGTGCGGCACCGTGTCGCCGGGCGTCTGCACCCCGCCGTCGGACGCCGTCGCCACCCACGGCTGCTTCATGTACACCCGCACGTCCTCTTCGCTCATCCCGAAGTTGACGATCTGCGCCCCGCCGTTCTTCTCGATCTCGATGACGATCTCAATCGGCTCCTTCTTCTCGTCTTCCGCAATCGCGGCGATGTTCTTGCCGTTCCACTTCTTGTTCGGCGCGTACCGGGCGATCTGAATGCTCTTGCCCCCGGCCCGGCCGTTCAGCGCCATCTCGATGTCGGCCTTCAGCTTCGGCCCA
>JANNVG010001219.1:0-3812 GCA_031414395.1 Fimbriiglobus sp. | reverse complement strand
CTTCCGATCCCGCTCGGGGAGCGAGCAGAGCACGACCGGCCTCGGTCCCGCTTCGCGGGCGGACCGACCATGTGACTTCACGTCAGTGGTCGTCGGGGTCGCCTTCGATTTGCCGGCCGTAGTATCGCCAGATCACCCGGCCGATCACGTTCCCCGAGATCAGCCCGAACAGCCCGCCAAACATGGCCATCCCGGTGAAGTAGAAGTGGTTCGTCTGGAGGTAGTGGACGGTGCCGGCTGCCGCGTGCCCGCCCACCAGAAGGGCGAACACCCACCAGCCGACGAACCAGTCTTTCGTGGACTTCTGGGCGTTCGCCGTGCGGACCAGGAACGCGATCAGGGCAATAACGCCGGTACTCACGCCCTGAATCCACAGGAACTGCTCGAACGGCACCGGCATCAGTTCCCCTCTACTTCTTCTCCTTCTCCAGCTCGGCCGTGGCCGTCTTGCCGGCGGTCACGTCCACCGTGCCGCGGGCCGTCACCGCCCCCTGGCCGGGGAACACGAACAGCGTGTACTTGCCCGCCGGCACCTCGGGGATCGTCACCTTCCCGTCCTTCGCCTTGCCGCCCAGTTCCAGTTGGGTGGCGATCTTCACGCCCACGAAGTTGGTGTCGTCGGCCGGGATCAGGTCGTGCGGGGCCAGCCGCACCTCGCCCGTGTAGTCGGCCGGCGTCTTCACCTCCACCGCCCCGCCCCGGCCGGCGTCCAGCTTCAGGTCGTGGGCGACGGTGCCGCCGGCCGTCACCGGCACCTTCGCCCACGCCGCCGGGCCGTCGTCCAGGCGGGCGAACACGAAGTACGAGCCGGCCGGCAGGCCGGTGATCTCGAACGTGACCGCCTTGTCGAGTGCCAGCACCGCCTTCCGCGGGGGGAAGGCGTCGGACTCCACCCGCGCCGGCTGGTCGCCCGCGGGGATGGCGTGCCCGACCACGTCGCCCACCCAGTCGCCGCCGGTCAGTTCGACGTACCCGACGCTCAGCTTCTGCCCCTGCTTGCCGGGGTGCGCGACCGCCCCGCGGAGGGTGCCGCCGGCCGGCGGGGTGGGGGTGGTGGGTGGTGCCGGCTCGGTCGGCGGCGGGGGCGGGGCCGGGTCGATCGGCTTCGGCCCGCACCCGACGGCGACCAGCAGAGCGCACGCGAACGGCAGGAACGCGAACCGGGGCATAACCACTCCGAAGGGCAATCGGCGAATGGTGGGGCATTCCAGTCTTCCTGTAGCCGGCCTCCCTGAGGCCGGTCGGACCCACCGCACGGTGGCCGGCTACAGCAGAAGATCAACGCCACCGAGTGTCAGTCAACGTACAGGAATTCGTTCAGGTTGAGCAGCGAGTGGCACAGGTCGGCCAGCGCGTCGGCGGGGGTGCCCTTGTGGGCGGCCGTGAACTCGGCCACGGTCGCCAACTCTTCGGTGGTCGGCTTGCGACCGAGCGCCAGCAGGAACGCGGCCTCCGGCGTCTTCGCACGAACCGCCAGCGCCTTCGCCACGTCGAGGGTGGCGGTGTCGTTCATCAGGGCCAGCGCTTGCGGGGCGGTGGTGGTGACGAACCGCCGCGAGCACGCCTCGATCCGCTCCGGGCTGTCGAACAGGGCGAACAGCGGGAACCGCAGGTTCCGCCGCACGGCCACGTAGATGCTCCGGCGGTTCCGCTCGGCCGGGTCGGCCGACGCCTTCCAGTTCTTGTGAACCTCCCGCAGTTCGGCCGGCAGGTCGGGGAAGATGCTCGGCCCGCCGGCCTTCAGGTTCAGTTGCCCGCTCGCGCTCAGCATGGCGTCCCGTAGCGCTTCGCCGTCCAGTCGCTTGCGGTTCTGCCGCCAGAGCATCTGGTTGTCCGGATCCACTTTCACCGCCGCCTCGCTCGTCTGGCTCGACTGCGTGTAGGTTGCGGAGGTCACGACGAGGCGGTGGATGTGCTTGAGGGACCAGGCGGCGGAACCTACCCCCCCCGGCCCCCCCTTCCTGGGAGGAAGGGGGGGAGTGGGTGCGGACTCCCCCTTCCCTTCGAGGGAGGGGGGTGGGGGGGGTAGGTTTTCAGTCGGCTTCACCAACTCCGTTGCCAGCCAGTCCAACAACTCCGGGTGCGTCGGCGCGTCGCCCGTCGCGCCCAGGTCGGCGGACGCTGCCGCGATCCCGCGGCCGAAGTGCTGCTGCCACACGCGGTTCACGGCCACGCGGGCGGTCAGCGGGTTGTCCTTGTGCGCCACCCACTCGGCCAGCGCCGCCCGCCGCCCGCTCGTCGTGGTCGTCGGCTTCGCGTCGGCCAGCGCGATCTTGAACACCGACAGCGCGCCCGGCTCCAGCTTCTCGCCCGGCTTCTGCCAGTTGCCGCGCCGCAACAGTCGCTGCTCCGGCGGGGTCGCGCCCACTTCGCTCATGGCCATCGCGGTCGGCGGCGGCTTCGGCTTGTCGGCGTCGAACGCGGCCAACTCCTTCGCCAGCGCGTCGTACTTCTCCTTCTCCGCCCCCTTCAGCGCCGTCGGGGCGAACCGCTTGTCGGAGTACACCTGGGACGCCACCATCGCCCGGATTTGCCGCTCCTTCGGGCTGCACTTCTCGTCGGGCAGGTCCAGCAGCTTGGCGTAGTCGGGGTCGAACCGGCCACGCTCCTTCGTCATCGCCTTCTCGCGGTGCGGCTTCTCGATGTCCGCCATCTTCGCCCGCACCTCGGCCGTCTTCGCCTCCCACGCCTTCAGTTTCACCGCGTACTCGGCCTGCGCCTTCACATCAAGCGGGGCGTTGACCGGCTTGAACCCGACGAACGCCGCTTGCAGGCGGTAGTAGTCTTCGGTCGGGATGGGGTCGGTCTTGTGGTCGTGGCAGCGGGCACAGCCGAGCGTGACGCCGAGGAACGCCGCCCCGACGCTGTCGGTGATGTCGTTCAGAATCTCCTGCCGCCGCTGCTCGCAGTTGACCGCGTTGTACTCGTCCGGGTAGTGCCGCAGGAAGCCGGTGGCGACGACGGCGGCGGTGTCGGTCGGGTACAACTCGTCGCCGGCGATCTGCTCTTTCACGAAGCGGTCGTAAGGCTTGTCGGCGTTGAACGACTGGATGACGTAATCGCGGTACCGCCACGCATTCGGGCGGGGGTCGTCGGCCTTGAAGCCGTCCGACTCCGCGTACCGCACGACATCGAGCCAGAAGAGGGCGGCGCGTTCGCCGAACTGCGGGGACGCCAGTAGTTTGTCCACCACCTTGGCGTAGGCGTCGGCGGAGTCGTCTTTCAGGAATGCGGCGAGGGCGTCGGGCGTGGGCGGCAGGCCGGTCAGGTCGAACGTGACGCGGCGGAGGAGCGTGGCCTTGTCCGCTTGTGGGGACGGAGACAACCCGGCCTTCGCCAATCGAGCGAACACGAACCCGTCGATCGGGTGCTGACTTGGAACCTGGAACTTGGAACTTGGAACTTCGCCCCGCTTCGGGGTGACGAACGCCCAGTCCTTCGGCGGGTCGGCGGCGACGGCGACGGCGACGGCCGCGACGAGGGCGGAGGTGAGTGTCAGCAGGTAGCGAAACGTCGGTGCCATGCCTGTCGCACCCGTGCGGGGAGAGATGAGGAAAGAGTAGCCGATGGGGGTGCGGTTCGCCAACCGAATCTGGCGGCGGTGATCTGTTCGCGATCTGTTACTGACCTTCGGGAAAGGAATGCCACCCGACGGAGACCAGCCGCCCCCAGGCCGAAGGCCTGGGAGTGGTCAGCCCAGGGCAACGCCCTGGGGCGGGAACACCAACCGCCCGCAGGCTGAAGGCCTGCGAGCGCATTGTCCCACCCTTTCAGGGTGGCGGGTGGGATGGCCGGACACCCAGGGCGTTGCC
>JANNVG010001218.1:0-3987 GCA_031414395.1 Fimbriiglobus sp. | reverse complement strand
GACCAGCGGGCCGACGTGCCGCACCTTCCACATCGCCCCGTCGGCCCGCTGGTCGAACTGGTGGCCCTGCTCGACACGCCCGAGTGGGACGCCCTGTGGACCGCCGCGTAACTCCCGTGCCAAAAACCCACCCGCCAAAATCTCCAGGGGCACCCGCCCCAATCCCCCGTCTTGACACCCCGCACGCGATGGGTATCGTCCGCCCCCCACACCGTCCGGGGTCGTCGCCATGCTCCCCGTCGCTATCGTTGCCGCCGTGGCCCTGCTGCCGCCGAACGACACCGCGTTGCGGTACTCCGTGCGGGGGAACGCTCGTGGTGTCACCGCCGTCGAGTTGCTCGCCGAGAAGCTGCGGGCCGAAGCCGTCGAACTCCGTGAGGGGAAGAATCCCACCGACGCACTGTCGCGGTTCAACGCCGCCGTGTTGCTCAACCCGGACGACCCCAACGCCCGCATCGGCCGGGCGAAGACGTTCGGCGTGCTGGGCCGGTTCGACGAATCCGACAAAGACTACGCCGAGGTGCTCGCCCGCAACCCGTTCGTCGGCGACGCTGGCAGGCAGTGGCGGAGGGCTGGATCGCACGCGGGAAATGGTCCGAAGCGACGACGTGCTTCGCGCGGGCGGCCGAGTTGACCGCGCCGGGCGTGTTCACGTGCGAAATCCACCTGCGGGCCGCGCTCCTCTGGCTGGGGAAGGAAACCGCCATCACCGATCAGGCGGCACTCGACCCACAGGTGTTGGCCCGGCTCCCGCTGGAACGGCTGGTGCAGGCGGAACACGCCCTGTGCGACGCGCTCCGCGAGGACACCCACGCCTACCACTGCTCGCGGCCGGACGTGCAATTCCTGCGAGGGGTGGTCCAGCACGCCCTCGGGCGTGCGGCCGACGCCACACGGGACTACGACGACTGCCTGGTGGCGAACCCGGCGGCGTGGCCGGCTCACCTGCTGAAGGCCATGCTGGCGTTCACGGCCAACGACCACGCCCGCGCGCTCACACACATCGAGGCCGCGGAGACGCACGGGTGCGACCCCACCCTCATCGCCCAGATCCGTTGCAAGGCGCTGGCCGGCCTGGGCGAGTACGAGCGAGCCGAGAAGGCTTCGGCGGAGTGGGTGAAGGTCGCCCCGACGGACCCGGACGCCGCCTCCCATCGCGCGATCACCCTTCGCATGTGCTGCAAGGATGCCGAGGCCGACCGGGCGACCGAACGGGCGGCGGAACTGCACAAGCGGAGTCGGGCGGAGCAAGTGTACGCCGAAATGTACGCCCTGTGGGTGTGGTACTCGCGGTACGAGGACGCCGACCGGCTGCTGAGCCGCACGCTGGCGGGGGTGCTGACTGTGGCGGAGCGTGCGGGCCTCTATTTGCATCGCGGCGACTTGCGACGGCAATTCCGGTCCGGCGAGGACGGGTACGGCGACGTGACCGCGGCCGTGCGATTGCACCCGGCCTACTCCGACGCGCGGCGGTTGCGTTCGGAACTGGCTCTCCACCTGCGGCGGTACTCGGACGCGCTCGAAGATGCGGAAATCCTGGCCCGCCTGACGCCGCACGATCCGGCCGCGCACAAGCTGCTCGCCGACGCCCGCGGGGCCCTTCAACTGGCCGCCGCCGTCGCCGGCCGCGCCCCCGACTACCGACCCGCCGCCCCGCTCCGCGCCATACCGCGGGACTACCGCTACGGGGTGGCACTGGTCGCGGCGTACCTGCCGAACCGCTGACCGAAGGCGGGTGGAGTGGTGGCGAGTCGCCGCACGCCGCTGGCGGTCACGACTCCGCGGTCGCCGATCACCCCTGGGCACGCGGCCACACCTGCGAGGAGTTCCGCGAGCGGCGCGCTCACGTCGCTTCGTCGGCGGTGATGGCCACCACCGCGATGCCGTAGCGGTCGGCGAGCGCCAGTGTCCTCGTCTCGTCCAGCAGAATCGTCTTGCCGGCCTCGATGCCCAGCACCGTCGCCCCGGCCCGCTTCATCGTCTCGATCGTCTGCTCGCCGATGGTCGGCACGTCGAACCGCATGTCCTGCTGCGGCTTGGCCACCTTCACCACCGCGAACGCGGTCCGCCCGCACAACTCGCCCGCCCGCTCGATGCACTTGTCCGTCCCCTCAATCGCCTCGACCGCCAGCACCGCCCGCTCCCGCACGGCCACGCTCTGCCCCACGTCCAGCCGGCCCATCTCCTTCGCCAGCGTCCAGCCGAAGCGGATGTCGGTCATCTCCTTGTCGGTCGGCTTGCGGCGGGTGAGCGTTCCGGCGGTCACGAGCAACTCCGGGCACAGGTCGAGGGCGGACACGCACGCCATGCCCTCGGATTCGAACTCGCGGATGAGGGCCAGCAACAGGGTGTCGTCCTTGTTGTCGGCGCGGCGGCGGAAGAACCACGCCCGCAGCACCCGCCAGTCGGGCAGCAGCCGCACCCACCGCCACGGGCGGAACAGCACGTGCTTGTGGTACTTGCCGGCCATCGTCCAGCGCGTCACCCCGCCGCGGCGGAAGGTGCGGATGACGAACCCGAGGGACATCCGCTTCAGCCAATGGAACTCGGTACACAACTCGGCGAGGGCCGGGTCGGCCATGTCGGCGATGCCCACGCACACCACTTGCAACCCCATGCTCCGGGCCTTCTCGGCGAACGCGAACGGGAAGCGGCCGGCCCCGGCGATCAGGCCGACGGCACCGGGAGTCGGCAATGCGGGTGGGACGCCCGCGCTCCCGGCCGGGGCGGTCATTCGCTCTTCTCCTCGCTCAGCCCCAGGTGTTTCATCACCCGCGCCACGTCCTTCCGCACGCCGGCCGCCTTCCGCCACTCGGCCACGCACTTCATGTACTCGCGGCCGGGCATGGCCGGGAAGCCCATCATCGTCACGCCGTCCGGCACGTCGCCCGTCACCCCGGCCTGGGCGGCGACCACCGCGCGGTGGCCGACGTGCTTGTGGCCGGCCACCCCCGCTTGCCCGGCGATGACGACGTAATCCCCGGTCGAACTCGACCCGGCCATCCCCACCAGGCTGATGAGCAGGTTGTGCCGCCCGATCTGGCAGTTGTGGGCGATCATCACCAGGTTGTCGATCTTCGTGCCGGCCCCGATGCGGGTGGGGCCGAACGTGCCGGCGTCGATGGTGCTGTTCGCCCCCACCTCCACGTCGTCGGCCAATTGCACCCCGCCGAGCTGCGGCACCTTCACGTGCGCCCCCTTCGCCAGCCGGTAGCCGAAGCCGTCGGCCCCGATCACCGCCCCGGCGTGCAGCGTCACCCGGTGGCCGAGCGTGCAGTCGTCGTACACCACCACGCGGGGGAAAAGCGTCACGTCGTCGCCGAGCGTGCAGAAGCGGCCGACCACCGCGCCGGCGTGGATGCGGGCGTTCGCCCCGACGACCGTGCCCGCGCCGATGACGGTACACGCGCCGACGAACGGGTTCGCGCCGACGGTGGCGGTCGGGTGAATGACGGCCGTGGGGTGAATGCCGGTGTCGGCCGGGCGATCCCCGCGGAACTTCAACACGATCTGGGCGAAGGCGACGAGCGGGTCGGCCACGCGGATGAGCGGGCGGGGGTCGTCGGGGAAGTCGGCCGGCACCACGGCCGCGGACGCCTTCGACGCCGCCCACTCCGTCCGACGCTTCGGGTCGTCGAGGTAGGTGAGGTCGCCCGGCCCGGCGTCGGTGAGCGAGGCGGCACGGGCGATGGTCGTGTCGGCGGCGCCGGCCACGGTGCCACCCACCCAGCCGGCGATGTCGGAAACGGTGAACGCCACGCGGCGGCCTCGGGAGAACGAGAGGGATGGCAAGGTAGCCCGAGCGGTGCGGGCGGGCAAGGGCAACGCGGGGCGCACTCCCCGTCTGCCAGGGCTATTGCAAACTTGAGGTTGGCGCGAGTTGAGAGATTGGGCAGATAGGGTCCTCCTTCGAGGACTCGTCATGCCCGTCGCTCTCACCGAGATGTTGGCTCGTGTCCCCGATCCCCGCAAAGCCAAAGGCAAGAT
>JANNVG010001217.1:0-4507 GCA_031414395.1 Fimbriiglobus sp. | reverse complement strand
TGAGTCCGCCGGTCCCTTGCAACACCGGCGGACTCACGTCGCGCCGCCCGCCAGTTTTGTACCGACCCACGCGCCGAGTAGCCCGGCCAGCACCGACCCCAGCACATACCCCGCCGCAGCCCACCACCGCTGCTGCTCGATCATATGAAGCGTTTCGACGCTGAACGTGCTGAACGTGGTGAACCCGCCGCACACGCCCACGCCGAGCAGCACCCGCCAACTCGCCCTGTCGTCGCCTGCACACGCCGTCGCCACCACGCCTAGCACGAACGACCCGAGCACGTTGACGGCGAGGGTGGCCCACGGGAACTGCCGGCCCCAGTCGAACTGCCGCACCCACTCGCCCGCCCAGAACCGCAGCACCGCCCCCGCCCCGCCCCCGGCGAACACGAGCAGCGAGTGCGGCAGGGTGGAGGCGTTCATGGGGGGATCTTGTCGCCGTAGTGAACTGCCGACTCACGCCGCCGTGCTCTTGCGTTTCGCCGGACGTTTCGGCTTGGCGAGTCCGCCGAGCAACTTGCCGATCGGCTTCGACCGGATGTGCGGCTTGATGGCCACCAGGCACTCGAACGCGAGTTCGGCCGGTGGCACCCCGAGGGCAGTGGCAATCGCCGCCAACCGCTGGTCGCTGATGCCGACCTTGTTCGCTTCGTATTTGGCCACTTGGCTCTTGTCCAACCCGGCTTTGTCCGCCAGCACTTCGAGAGTCATGCTGGCGGCCTTCCGCCGACGGGCAATCACCTCGCCGGCCCCACGGATGACGAATTCGGCCACGGTGATTCCCCCTGTGTCATTCGGCGTCTTCGAGCGGCAGCGTGGACCACACCCCGATGAGCCAGAAGGCGATGCCCGCCGCCTGGGCCTGGGTGAACGCAGGCGATCTGGCCCACGGCAGGTGGTCGCCGTTGATCTTCCGCAACGCCCGCTTGGCCCGCCGCCGCGCCTGCTCGTCGCTCACAGAGAGTCCGTCGGTCGCAGCGCTGGTGGCGTCCAGGTCGGACACCAGCCGCTCGAGCGCGTCACGGGTGCGAACGAGCGAAGCGATCAACTCCCGCGCGTCGGGCGATTGACCTGGGCGAGCCATCACACGTCCTCCTCACACAGTAGCCGGACAACCGCCGCAACGCAATCGCCTCGTGGCAAGAATTGTCACGATCCGCCGGCCGGGCGGCACCCGGGCGCTCAGGCCGCGTCACTTCTTCTCCCGCTTCTTCCGCTCCTCCTCAAACGCCTTCACCTGCCGGTCGAAGTGTTCCGTCAGCCTCTTCTTCGTGGTGGCCACCTGATCGGCCGGCGTGTTCTCGCAGACCTTCTCCAGCAGTGCCCGCGCCTTCTCCTGGTTGCCGACCGTCAGGCTGCTCGTCATCAACAGTACAAACTTGTGCATCTCGTCTGGGGACAGTTCGACCTTCAGCACCGCGTCGACGATGGTCCCCACCAGTTTGTCGGCAGAGATTTCAGGGTGAAGGGACCCTGCGAGGTGTAGATTCCCGATGTGGCTCGCCAGTTGAACCACGTCGCTCACAACCCCGCGGCTCGTCGCGTCGGCAACGAGCGCGTCCACCGCCTTCGTCGCCACGTCCTTTAAGCCGCCCATCACCGCCAGCAACGCCCGGACGTACAGCGTGCGAGATTGGCCGGCGAACGAGGGGTGGGTTTTCAGGAAGTCGTCCACACCCTTCAACATCTCGGTCATCTGCTTCGCGATCGCCTCGCCCTGCTTGGCCGGCTCTAACTCCGGAATCTTGGAGAACAGTTCCTGCATTGCGGTGATGTTCAACGCCTTCTGGAACTCCTTCTCCGCGTTCGCAATGGCGTCGGCGTCCTTCTGCTCCTTCCAACTGCCGTCGAACACCTTCGGCAGCACGCTGGGCAGGAAGTCCGACAACCTCGGCCCGTACGGGGGATCGCCAACCGGGGCAATGAACGCGACCTTGCCGTCCTTGCCGACGACGTACAACCCGTACTCCGGCCGACTCACCCCGTAAGCTGTGGCGGTGGTGTCGCCCTTGTCGTCGGCGATCGCGAAGGCGTATTTCGGCTTGGCGTTGGCGACCACTTCGGCTTCGGCTTTCGCAAACCTCGGCCCGTTCCCCGTACCGTTGGGGGAGTTGCCCACCGCCACCGGAATGATGTCTTTGTGTTTCGCGTGCACGGCACCTACCGAACGCAGCAGGGCGTGTGAATCACCCGAGACGAACCCCCAGAACACGACCACGTACACCTTGTCCTTCTCGAACGCCTTCACCTCCGGCCCCTGGTGCCACTTGCCGACGGTGAGCGGCGGGGCCGGGTCGCCGATCTTCAGCTTCGGCTCGTCTTTCTTGGCGGGCGGTTGGGCGACGACCGGCAGCACGGCCACCACGACCGCGAGCAGGGCGCACAGAACGGGTGAACGCATGGGACACCTCGGGTGAGTATTCGGACGAGGGAGAAGATACGGCGGATGGTTTTCACGACCGCCCGTCGCCCGCGGATTCGCCGCAAATGCTTGACGGGTATGGGATCTTTCGCGTTCAGGTCATGGTTTCGCGGATGGGTGGGGGGAGGTGAAACGAAACCATTCTCGGCTACTTCGGCACCTGCGGGAACTGCGTGACGGCCAGCTTCGCCACCGGGTCGTACTCGGGGGCGAAGAGCAGTTCCACCGCCGCCGTGTCGCTCGACTTGGCCGTCATCTCCACCACCGGCCCCTGGGCGATGCCGTCGATGAACCCGCGGAGCGGTCGCTTGCTCGGGTCGAGGTTCCGCAGGCGGATGGTGGTGTCGAGCGGCAGTACCGCCGGCCGCCAGAAAGCGGGCAGCAGCACGTTCGACGCGGCCAGCGTGAGCAGTTCGGCGTTGAACGGCAGCGGGGTCGCACCCATGGCACGGGCGTAGCTGGTGCTGCCGGCGGCGGTCGAGATCAACATGCCGTCGGCCACCACCTTTTCCATCCGCGGCACGCCGTTCACGCACACTTCGATCCACGCGGTTTGGCCGGTCTCGCGCTCCACCCAGCAGTCGTTGAACGCCACGTTCCGCATCGGTTCACGGCCGGCGCACACGGTTTCCACGTCGAGCAGGGGCAGGCGATACTTCCGCAGGTCGATGTCCCAGTAGTCGTCGGTCGGGTCGTTCAGCAGGAACCCCAGGTGCCCGGTGTTCAGGCCGAAGAAGGGCAATTGATCCTGCCAGTGGTGGCGAATGGCGCGCAGCATGGTGCCGTCCCCGCCGATGACGACGATGGCCTCGGCCGGCTCCGCCACGAACGGCCGCACCCGCTCGGCCAACTGGCCCGCCTCGTGCTTGTCGCGGTCGAAGAACAGCCGCACGCGGCGGTGCGGCAGGCGGAAGGGGGTGGGCATGGGGGTTTGAACCTCACCCCCCGGCCCCCTCTGCATTCATGGAGAGGGGGTGTTCAAGGGGATGCGTGCTTGGTGTTTTCGCCGCGACCCCTGGGAGTGGGTGACGTGAACCGCTCCCAGGGGTCGCGGCGAACAGTCGGAGCCACTGCGTGTTGAACACCCCCTCTCCCTTGGGAGTGGGGGACGGGGGGTGAGGTCTTCGAACAGACACCCCCTCTCCCTTGGGAGTGGGGGACGGGGGGTGAGGTCCCCCAGATTGTCCGTCATCATATGCTGAACCCGACCGGCGTCGCTCAGCCGGTCCAACACGGAGGCTTCCCCATGAGTCGGTTTGCTGTCGCGGCGGTGCTCATCGCCATCGGCGGGAGTGCGGCGTTCGGAGCGGTCAAGTCGAAGAAGGTGGAGTACAAGTTCGACGGCGTCACGTTCGCCGGGGAGCTGTACTGGGACGACGCGAGCAAGGACAAGCGGCCGGGGGTGGTCGTGTTCCACGAGTGGTGGGGCCTGGACGCTCACGCGAAGGCGAAGGCGGAGGAACTGGCCAAGCTCGGGTACGTGGCGTTCGCGGCCGACATGTACGGCGACGGCAAGGTGGTCGATCACCCGACCGACGCGGGCAAAATGGCCACCGCCGTGCGGGCGAACGTGGACGTGTGGCGGGGCCGGGCGACGGAGGCGTACAAGGTGCTGACCGGGTTCGAGTTCACCGACGGCACGAAGACGGCCGCCATCGGCTACTGCTTCGGAGGCACGACGGCGCTGCAACTGGCCGCGAGCGGGGCCGACCTGAAGGCGGTGTCCACGTTCCACGCGGCGCTGCCGTCGCTGAAGGCCGACGAGGCGAAGGCGATCAAGGCGAAGGTGCAGGTGCATCACGGGGCGGACGACAAGTTCATCAAGCAAGAGGCCATCGACGCCTTCAAGAAGGCGCTGGCCGACACGAAGGTGAGCCTGGACTTCGTCGATTACAAAGGGGCCGTCCACAGCTTCACGGTGAAGGACGCCGACGCCCGCAAGATCGACGGCATGAAGTACGACAAGGACGCCGACGAGAAGAGTTGGGCGGCGACGAAGACGCTGTTCGCCGAGGCGTTCGGCAAGAAGTAACGAATCGGTGAACCGGCGGCGTGAGCCGCCTGGGTTTCACACACCCAGGCGGC
>JANNVG010001216.1:0-3377 GCA_031414395.1 Fimbriiglobus sp. | reverse complement strand
CTGCGCCGCAGGACGACGATCCTCGTTTGACCAAATTGGAACTGCTGCCTCCCGCCTCAGTACTTAAGCCGGGCAGCAAGCAGCCGCTGATCGTGCGAGCCCACTTCAGCGATGGCCGTGTCGAAGACGTCACGCGTTGGGCCAAGTTCACCTCCACCAACGAATCGGTAGCTTCGGCCGACGGGACCGGCGTGGTACAAGTCTCCGGACAGGGCGAAGCGGCGATCAAGGCGTGGTACCTGAGCTGGAACGTGATTGGCACGGTTAGTGTGCCCTACGAACAACAAGTCGATCCGGCCCTGTTTGCCGATGCTCCGCGGCGAAACTTCATCGATGACCTGGTGCTGGCGAAGCTCAAAAACCTGAACCTGCCCCCTTCTCCGCCGGCCAGCGACGCCGAGTTCGTTCGCCGCGCCTATATCGACACGATCGGCGTCTTGCCGACTGTGGACGAAACGCGCGCCTTTCTGGCCGATGGCTCGCCTGACAAACGCGACAAGCTGATCGAGAAGTTGCTCGCGCGCCCCGAGTTCGTCGACTACTGGGCGTACAAGTGGAGCGACCTGCTGCTAGTCAACAGCGAGAAGCTGCAACCCCCGGCGATGTGGGCTTACTATCGCTGGATTCGCAACGAAGTGGCCGCCAACACCCCGTGGGATCGCATGGCGCGCGAGATGCTGAAGGCCGACGCCGGCCACGGTCGACGTTCTGGATGGCGAAGCGGCTGGAGAACTACGGCCAGCAGCCGGTGGACTACTCGGCCCTCACCCGCGACGTGGGGCGGCTCTTCCTGGGCAAGAACTTCCAGTGCTGCGAGTGCCACGACCACCTGACGGTGAAGGAGTACAAGCAGGCCCATTTCCAGGGTCTGCACGCCTTCTTCCGCAACACCTCGCTCGCCGACGCCAAGACGCTCAAGGTCGCCGAGAAGCCGACGACGGCGAAGGCGTCGTTCGCGTCGGTGTTCACGATGGCCGAGATGATGACCGGCCCGGTACTCCCCGGTGGGGCGATGGTCGACATCCCGACGTTCCCGAAAGGACAGGAGTTCGCCACCCCGCCCGACCGCAAGACGAACAACCCTGGCGTGCCCAAGTTCAGCACGCTCGCCACCGTCGCGGACCAACTGCCGACCGCCGCCAGCAAGGACTTCGCCCGCAACATCGCCAACCGCGTCTGGTTCCTGCTGCTCGGCCGCGGGCTGGTTCACCCGCTCGACTTCCACCACGCCGACAACCCGCCATCGCACCCCGAAGCGCTGGCACTGCTCGCCGACGAACTGGTGAAGGCGAAGTTTGATTTGAAGTACCTGCTACGCGAAGTGGCACTGACGTGGGCGTATCAGAGGTCGAGCCGACTGCCGAAGGGGGTGGAGAAGCCCGCCGACGCAAAGCACTTCGCCACTGCCATTGAAAAGCGGCTGAGCGCCGAAACGGTGTCCGCGATGGTGACGACCGCGACGAGTTCCACGCCGACCGACGCACTGAAAGCGAAGTTCCTGAAGGCTTACGCCAACCAACCCCGCGAGCCGGAAGACGAGGTGCTGCCGTCGCTCCGTGCCGCGTTGTTCCTGCGAAACGACGAAACGCTACTGGCCCTGCTCAAGCCGACACCGGGGAACCTGGTGGCTCGTCTCGTGGAGTTGCCCGCCGACAAGATCGCCGACGAGTTGTACCTGTCGATCCTCACGCGATTGCCCACCGCCGACGAGTCCGCGACCGTGACAAAGTTCCTGGCGAAGCAGACCGACAAGCCCGCCGCCGTCGGCAAGCTGGCGTGGGCACTCCTGGCGTCGAGTGAATTCGGAGTGAACCACTAACCCGATCTTCGCCGCGAGCAACGCGAGCGCCAACCGCTCCTCTCGCTCGCGTTGCTCGCGGCGAAGACAACCACCCCTCTCCCATGCCGCACACGCTTTGCACACCCGCGGATCACCGCCTCAGCCGCCGCCACTTCCTCGGCACGGCCGCGGCCGGGGTCGGCGCGTTCGCACTGCCGTCGGTCGCCGACGAGTTGAAGAAGCAGCGGAAGCAGGTGTTGATGATCTGGCTGGACGGCGGCATGAGCCAATTGGAGAGCTGGGACCCGAAGCCCAACACGCCGTTCGGCGGGCCGTTCCGGGCGATCCCCACCAGCGTGCCCGGCACGCACATCTCCGAACTGTTCCCGCAGACCGCCAAGCAGATGCACCGGCTGGCGGTCTGTCGGAGTGTGTCCACGCAAGACAACTCGCACTCGGCCGGCGTGGACCGCATCCAGCGGGGCGACCCGAAGAACCGCGGGGTGACGTACCCGTACCTCGGCTCGGCGGTGGCCAAGCTCATCGGCCCCGGCGAGAGCGGGCTGCCGCCGTACCTGTGGATCAAGCCGGGCAACGGCGGGTTCATCGACAAGCACGCCGGCTTCCTCGGCCCGAAGTACGGGGCACTGGCGCTGGGCGACGGCAAGCCGCCGGAGAACCTGTTGCGGCCGAAGGAGTTGAGTGAGGCCGATGACTCCGAGCGGAACGAACTGCGGAAGCTGGCCGACGCCCGCTACTCCACCGGCCGCGGGTCGGGCAGCGCCGAGGCGAGCAGCCACGCCTTCGACCTGGCCGAGCAGTTGCAAAAGAAGATGCACCTGTTCGACCCGGCCAAGCTGCCAGCGAAGGACGTGACCCGCTACGGCACGCACGACCTCGGTCGGCACCTGCTGCTCGCCCGCCGGCTGCTCGAAGAGGGCGTCACCTTCGTGAAGGTCACGAGCTACGGGTGGGACACGCACGGCGACCACTTCAACGGGGCCGCCAGCCTGCACCCGAAGCTCGACACCCCGCTCGCCGCGATCCTCGACGACCTCGCCGAGCGGAGCATGTTGAACGACGTGCTGGTGATCGTGGCCGCCGAGTTCGGCCGCACCCCGCGGATCAACGGGCACCTGGGCCGCGACCACTGGCCGGAGGCGTGGAGCGTGGCCATGGCCGGCCGCGGCATCATGGGCGGGGCGGTGGTCGGCAAGACGAACGACCGGGGCACCGACGTGGCCACCGACCCGCACGACATCGGCAGCCTGTTCCACACGTGGTTCACGGCGCTGGGGCTGAACTCGAAGAAGGCGAAGCACTGGAACGCCGACCAGCCGCTCCCCGCCGCCCACGAAGACATGAAGCCGATCAAGGAACTGTTGGCGTGACCTGACTTCGCCCCGGAGGGGCGACCGATGTTAGCCAGGGGTGACGGCGCGGAGCGACGGAACCCCTGGTGCCCAGGCCGAAAGGAAAGTAGCCCCGGAGGGGCGACAGACGGGCAGTGTTCTGCCGCCCCTCCGGGGCTTGTGCTTCTTGCGACATCGTCCAGGGGTTCCGCTCGCTTCGCTCGCTTCACCCCTGGCTAACATCG
>JANNVG010001215.1:0-3437 GCA_031414395.1 Fimbriiglobus sp. | reverse complement strand
TGAGTCCGCCGGTTCTTCGCCTCCCCCCACTCACACCGGCGGACTCACGTCGCGCCGTTCGCCTCAACCCCAGGACAGACCCATGCTCCGCTACTTCCCCCTGCTCCTGCTGCTGTCCGCCGCTGCCTTCGCCCAGTCGCCCGAAGTGGTGGCGAAGATCGACGCCAAACTCGACGCCGAGCGCGCCGCCCAGCGGAATGAGGACGTGGAAGTGCTCCGGCGGCTGCTGAACAAGGCGGCCGGCCTGCCGGACAAGGTGAGCGTGAGCGTGACGGAGCAAAATGTGCAGCGGACTTCGAGCGGCCAAGATGCCTTCCGCGGCGGCAACTCCCCAGTGGTCGTGCAGGTGGCGCGATCGTCCGCGGCCGTCAGCCCGTTCGACGGCGTGTACCTGCCGGGGGCCGGGGTGGTGTTCACCCTGCACGTGCCGGCCGGCGCGCCGACCACCGCCCGCGGCGAGCGGATCGGCCTGAACTCGTCGTGCAACACCTGCCACCAGCCGCAGGTCCACGCCGCCCATCCGATTTCCGTTTCGGCCGCCACTTGCACCACCTGCCATTCCGAGTTGCCGAAGGGTGAGGCGGTGCTGTCCGACTGGGACCGGGTGAAGCAGGACGTGCGCGGAGACAAGTCGAAGCCGGCCGACACGCCGAAGGGCGACAAGCCGAAGGCGGCCGTGTGCGAGCCGGGCAGCCTGCAATCGCTCGTCGCCGGCGTGCTGGCCGCGAACGCCAAGAACGTGCGGCACCTGGGCGAGAAGGAGGGCGTGAGCGTGGTGGTCACGTTCGACGACGTGAGCGAGAAACAGGCGTACAAGCAGATCACACTGGGCGACGACGTGTCGAAAACCCTCAGCCCGCTGAACCCGTTCGCCCCGCCGCCCTCGACCAAGCTGGGGTTCAGCCCCGACGAGGTGAAGGCCCTTTCGCTCGGCGATCTGCACTTGAAGCAGGGTAAACACAAGGAGGCGGCTGAGGCTTACGGCGAGACGCTCGCCCGCTTCTGGGCGAAGCCGTTCAAGGTGTCGGCCCCGTCGACGTTCACCGCCGAGCAGAAGCGGCAGTACGCCGACGAACTGCAGAAGGGCGTGCGGGACGCGATGAAGAACTACGCCAAGGCGCTGCTGCTGAACGACCAAACGGAGCGGGCGAAGGAGGCGCTGGAGGTGGCCACCGGGTTCGTCGTGCTGGAAGTGTCACCGATCAGTACGCCCACGGCCGGCACCGGGCCGGCCAAGCTGATCGTCACCGTGAGCAAGGTGGACATCGACGCGGCGAAGGACGGGGCGGCATTCAAGAAGGCGGTGAAGGCGGAGCGAGTGAACTTCCCGAAGTGAGTGCGGAACGGGCCGCGACCGCCCGGGAGCAGAGGGTGAACACTCCCCGCTCCCTGGCGGTCGCACCCCGTTCGTTCGCCGGATCGGGAGCCGCCGCCGCCAGGGGTCCGCCTCACTTCAGCTTCGGCAGTTCCTTCTTCAGCACGTCGGCCCGCTGCTTCAGCCGCTCCTTCAGCCCCTTCAGCTCGTTCTCGTAGTTCTTCGCCTGGTCCTTGTTCACGGCGGCCAGTGCCTCCTTCGCCCGGTTGCCCCACTCGTCGATCCGCTTGTTCAGCGTGTCGAGCACGAACTGCTTCTCGACCACGTCCTTGTACGCGGCGACGGCCTTCTTCTTCCCCTCCGGGTGGTCGAGAATCGCCGTCGCCACCATGCCGCCCCAGCCCGGCCAGACGCCCTCGCCGGGGTTCTGCCACAACTGGTCCAGCCCGTGCGGGATGAACACCGCCTTGCCGCCCTTCGACGGGAAGTACACGCGGTAGTTGTTGCGGTTCCGCGGGTAGCCGTCCCAGTCGCAGGTGAGCGCCTGCACCACCGCGTACTTGCAGAACAGGTCCACGTCCACCAGCTTCTCCACCGCCGCGTACCGCTTGTTCGCGTCCGGCTCGCGGCACGCCTTCACCACCGCCTCCAGGTCTTTCCGCTTCACGTCCTTGCCCGTGTCCAGTTCCAGCGCCGCGTCGATGTCTTGCAGGAACCCGCCGTCGTACAGGTTGCCGTTGTCGGCGGTCGGGAAGTTCCGCTCCAGCCAGTTGCCGTTGTACCCCTCCTTCAGCCCGTACAGCCCGACCTTGCGGCCGTTCAACTCCACGACCGCGTGCGCGGCCCGCGCGGTCGGCACGCCGATGGCGCGGTACAACTCGGACCCCAGGATCTCGTGCATCACGCTGCCGTCCTGCACCGAGTTGTTCAGGTGGATCTTGTCCAGCCCCTGCCACCTCTGGCCGTCTTTGAACTTGTCGAAGTTGAGGGTGAGGGCCGGGCGGTCGTCCCAGTCGCGGGTGGAGCCGGCCGCCCCCTTCATGTGAATGCCCACGTCCTCGAACCTGGCCCCGCCGATCTCGACCGCACAGCGGATGTACTTCCGCGGCTCTTTCTTCAGCACTTTGAGTGCGTCCGGATCGACGGTGATCTTGACCTTGGGCACCGCCCCGGCCGGCTTGAACACCTCGTCGGACGGGTCCTTCGTCTTCTCGTCCTTCTTCTCCTGGGCGACGGCCGGGAGGGCGAACAGGCCGGCGGCGAACAGGGCGACCAACAGGCGATGCGGCATGGGTGGCACCGGAGAAAGGGGCGAGCCAGTATAGCAGACGGGCGGGCGCTCCGCCCGCGCCGACCCCCCGGTGATCTGGCCGCGCGGGTCGCCGGAGCGACGCTCCCCGTCCGACCAGATTGCAGTGATGCCTTCCTGTCGCCGGCCTCTGTGAGGCCGGTCGGACCGGGGTCACAGACCCCGGTACAGCAACAGATCACTGCAACTTGGTATCAGACCCATCCGTCCCATCCCGCGCCCCCGCGTGGCCCTGCCCTCACAGCCGGTCGGAAAGGGAGTGAGCGTCTTTCGTGTTGGTGAGCAATGCCGGTCGGCGGGTGTCCGCCGGTCAACCCCAACGGGGTTGTTCTTCCAGCTCGGGTGTCTCGACCTCGCCCATGTCCTTCGGGTGCCGCTTGTTGTGGAACAGAATGAACCGCCGACACCAGCCGACGTAAGCCTCTTCCGTGGCGTAGGATAAGTGCTTCCGCCGGATGCGATCCCGCAGTTGGTCGAGCAGCTTGGGCGGCGGAGCCGGAGTATTAGAACTCTGCGGCATCTTGGGCCCCTCGCACGCAGCGGACACGCCGCATAGCCCCATAATGCTATCGTGCGGAATCGACTGGAGAAAGTGGGAATTTTCGCTTGACCGACCGAACTCGCCGGCTACCATGCCGTACATTCCCCCGGCCAATCGGCGGGAGAATCACCTGTTCTACCGTCTGCCTGATGGTAGGAGGGACGTGACCACCCCTTTCCAAGTGGGTCACCGAGCAGGGAGTCCGCCGAACTCCCCGGCCGACATCGCAGGTCAAGTTCAGCAGCCGGTGCAGTCCACCATCGGTCGTGTAG
>JANNVG010001214.1:0-1956 GCA_031414395.1 Fimbriiglobus sp. | reverse complement strand
TGAGCAGCGTGTTCAAGATCGCACTGCTCGCCTTCCAGATCTCGTCGAGGAGGTGTACGGCCCGGTCAGCCTGACCGCACTGAAGGCCGACAAGTACGTCCGCGTGACCACCGGCAAGCTGCCCGAGGCCGACTACTGCTTCATCGACGAGATCTGGAAGGCGAGCAGTGCGATCTTGAACACGCTGCTCAAGATCCTGAACGAGCGGGTGTACGACGCCGGCGATGGGATCGTCCGGAAGGTGCCGCTGAAGTTGTGCGTGGCAGCGAGCAACGAGTGGCCGTCGCCGGACACGGGGAAAGAGTTGTCGGCCCTGTTCGACCGCTTCTGCTTACGGACGGCCGTGTCGCCGATCCGCTCGCAGGCCGGGCGGCAGCGGCTGCTCTGGGCCCGCGACCACGCGCCGACATTCACCGGCACGATCACCCCCGCCGAGGTGGAGTCCGCCCGGCGGCAGGCGGCCGCGCTGCCGTGGTCGGCCGCGGCGAAGGAGTCGCTCGAAGCGATCCTGAAGGAGTTGGCGAAGGAGGGCGTCCACCCCGGCGACCGCCGGCAGTTCAAGACGGTGAACGTGGTGCGGGCGTTCGCCTTCCTGGGCGGGGCGGACGAGGTGCAGCCCGAGCACCTGGAAGTCGCCCGCCACTGCCTGTGGGACGACCCCCAGGAGCAGCCGCTGAAGACGGCCCAGGTGATCGCCCGCGTCGCCAACCCGACGGGGATGCGGGTGTCGCAACTGCTTCTCGAAGCCGAGCAGGTGCTGTCCGCGGCCGACCCGAAGAACCTGGCCGACGCGGCCAGAGCGGCGGCGAAACTGGCCGAGATCGACAAGCAGTTCGCGGGTCTGAAGGGCAACGGGCGGGTGGAGGCGGCGCGGGCGTACCTGAAGGAGCAACTCCGAAAGTTGAAACTGGCCAGCATTGAGGCCATCTGATTCACCCCACTCACCGGAGGGCTCACCACGAACGACCTACTCAAGTTGTTGGATCTGCACGGCAGGCCACCCGACACGCCGGAATCCTCGGGCGTCCTCGGCTCGACCGACGCGGCGAACACACCCGCCTCCACCGCAAGCCCGACGGCCCTGGCGGTGGACGCCTGGGGCCTCCGCCGCGGGCGGGACCTGATCGCCGAGAGCGAGCGGCTGCGGCAGTCTGGCACCGACGCGTTCGCCGCCGCCGACTTCTTTCAGGCCGCGTTCGACCCCGACCCGCGGCTGTGCGACGCCTGTGCCGACCCGCGACGCCACCGCTTCCTGTCACAGTTGCTCGACACACCCGAGTACCACGCCCTGCACGCGGCCACTCGACTGGACGACACGGCGGCCGCCATCGCCGCCACGCACTTCGCCGAGCAGTACGCGAAACTCACCCCGGAGGACTCCAAGGACCGCGAACGGGGATCGGCGGCGACGAACTGGCCGACGAGATGGCCACCCTGCGGGCGGTGGGCCAGGCGGTCGCCGAGGCCGGCAAAGAAGTGTCCGAATTGCACGAGGCGGCCAGTGCCCTGGGGATGGGACCCGGAACACCCGGTTCTCACGACCCGAAGGCCGTGGTCGCCCTGTTCCGGAGAGTGCGAAACGACCCGGCGTTGAAGAAGATCTGCGAGCTGGCCGGGCGGTTCCGGCGGGTGGCGCAGTCGAAGCAGCGGCAGAAGGTGACGCACGGGTTGGACGACGTGGTCGGAGTGGAACCCGGCGGCGACGTCGGCCGGCTGTTGCCGGTCGAGTTGGGCAAGCTGATGGTGCCCGAGTTGGAACTCGACACCCTACGACGCATCGTCGAACGGCAAGCCTTCTGCCGCGAGCACCACGCCGTCGAACCGGTGGGGAAAGGCCCGGTGGTCGTCTGCCTGGACGAGTCGGGTTCCATGGGTGGGGACCGCATCCACACGGCCAAGGCGCTCGCCCTGGCCCTCGCGTGGGTGGCCCGTCACCAGCGACGCTGGTGTGCGCTC
>JANNVG010001213.1:0-1685 GCA_031414395.1 Fimbriiglobus sp. | reverse complement strand
GCGCCGCCAGCGGTGCGCGCGCTAACTGCGACTGGCCCTCGAACGGCTCGCGGCGAACACTCGCCCCCTCGGGGCACCACCTCCCCCGGCGCATACCATCTGCCCACAACCTGCCCCCGCCCGTTCCGGGCCTCCTCTCCGCTCCGAGGTCTGACATGCGCTCCCTGTCCGTCGCTTCAATTCTGTTGGTCGCCGCGGTGTGCTCCGCCGCCGACCCGGTCCCGCCCAAAGGGTTCACCGCCCTGTTCAACGGCAAAGACTTCACCAACTTCAAAGGGTGGGTCATCCACGAGAAGGGCGCAAGCCCCGCGGACATGGCGAAGCTGCCCGCGGAGGAGCGGCAGAAGAAGTTCGACACCTGGACGGCCGCCCTGAAGGACCACTGGACCGTCGAAGACGGCGCGCTCGTGAACAAGGGCACCGGCCCGTTCCTGGCGAGCGCCAAAGACTACGCCGACTTCGAACTGCTCATCGAGTACAAGCTGACCGCGACGGTGGACGCCGGCATCTACCCGAAGGGCATCCCGCAGATTCAAGTGTGGGATCCGGAAGACCCCAAGCAGGTGGGGAACGGCAACGCGAAGGGCAGCGGCGGGCTGTGGAACAACAAGCCGGAAGACGCGGTGGAGCGGATGCCGCTGGTGAAGGCCGACAAGAAGGCGGGCGAGTGGAACCAGTTCCGCATCCTCGTGCTGGGCGAGCGCTGCACGGTGTACCTGAACGACAAGCTGGTGGTCGATCACGCCCGCTTGCAGAACTACTACGACCGCGCCTCGCCGGTGTCGAAGGCCGCCCCGTTCCTGCTGCAAACCCATCAGCCGAAGCTGCCCATCCACTGGCGGAACATCTTCGTCCGCGAGATCGAGGCGAAAGAGGCGAACGAGATCCTGGCGAAGAAGGCGGGCGACGGGTTCAAAGACCTGTTCAACGGCAAAGACCTGACCGGCTGGCAGGGCGGGCTGGACAACTACGAGGTGGCCGACGGGGCGGTGCGGTGCAAGAAGGGCAAGGGCGACGTGCTGTACACGACGGACGAGTACGCCGACTTCCAGGTGCAAATGGAGATCAAGTTCCCGAAGGGGAACGGGAACAACGGGCTGGCCATTCGCTACCCCGGCGGGAAGGGCGACGCCGCTTACATCGGCATGACGGAACTGCAAGTGCTGAACGACGACTACGCCAAGATCGACCCGCGGCAGGCGCACGGCTCGGCCTACGGCATGGCGGCGGCGGCCCGCGGCTACCAGCGGGCGCAGGGCGAGTGGAACTACCAGGTGGTGACGGTGAAAGGCTCGACCATCAAGGTGGAGTTGAACGGCACGCAGATCCTGGACACCGACCTGAGCAAGATCACCGAGTACATGGCCAAGTCGCCACACCCCGGCAAGGACAACACGAAGGGGTACTTCGGCTTCTGCGGGCACGGCGACCCGGTCGAGTTCCGGAACGTGAAGATCAAAGAGATCAAGTAATCAAGCTCGGAACTAACCACAGAGGCACAGAGACACAGAGAAGACCGGGGCAATTCATCAGAACACTCCCTCTTGTCTTCTCTGTGTCTCTGTGCCTCTGTGGTTAGTCTTCTCTGCCCACCCCACACACAGGTTCCCTCCCATGCCCGCGATGAATCGTCGGTCCGCTCTCAAGTTCGGAGCCGCCGCCCTCGCCGCCCCGTTCGTGTTCCG
>JANNVG010001212.1:0-1535 GCA_031414395.1 Fimbriiglobus sp. | reverse complement strand
CGACCATCAACATCGAGGAGCAGGATCCGGAGTGCGATCTCGATGTCGTCCCGAACGTCGCCCGCGAGGCGAAGGTGGACGTCGCCCTGAGCAACAGCTTCGGCTTCGGCGGGCACAATGCCTCGCTGCTGGTAAAGCGGTTCGGGTGAGGTGAGTTCCGCCACCGGGGCTGCAGTGCCTCCCCCGGGGGCGCGGAGCCTCCGGCCCGCAGAATGGTCCCTCGGCTTTGCTGCCCATTCCAATCCGCATCGCCGAATCGTGCACCCCTCGTGCTTCTGCGGGGCAGAGCCTCCCCCGGGAGCCCGCTGAGCCATGCCGCGGCACGGTCTTTGTGGGGCGGCAAGAATCTCCCCCCCTCCAAGCCAAAACGGACGCCCCTTGCGGGACGTCCGTTTTGAAAACCGGCTTCAGGAGAACGGAAAGCTTTTCAGGAGTGGTAGGCAGCGGCGGCGGCGGCGGCTTCCTCGGCGCGAGCGGTCTGCGACGGGCTGCTATAGCGCCAGCGCACCTTGTGGCGCTTCGGGGCGGTGCGGGCCTTGCGGATCTTGCGGGTCGCGGTTGACTCGAACGCGCGGCGGCGGCGCATTTCTTCGAGGATTCCCTCGGTGTCCAGTTTGGTCTTCAGGCGCTTGAGAGCCCGGTCAACGGGTTCACCTTTTTTCAACGCCACTCCACGCATGCTACGGTCGCTCATTCGATTCGAATCTTGTTTTCCTAAAGTCGGGGCGCGGAGGCTGAAACCGGCGCGGGGCCTTGTCAACCCGGGAGTTCGCGATTTTCGGTGGCCGAAAAGTCGCCCCTCCACGGTTTCAGGGCCGTTGGCACTTCGGGCACCAGTAGGTCGAACGCTGGCCCATCACCGCGTGGCGGATCGCGGTGCCGCAGACGCGGCAGGGTTCGTTCTTCCGCTCGTAGACGAACAAGCGCTGGCGGAAGTAGCCGGGCTCGCCGTCGGAATGGAGGAAATCGCGCAGGGTCGTGCCGCCTTGGGTGATGGATTCCGCCAGCACCTCGCGGATCGCGGCGACCAGTTTCGCGAGGCGCGGCTTCGACACGCGCCTGGCCGCGGTGGCGGGCAGGATGCCGGCGCGGAACAGGGCCTCGCTGGCGTAGATGTTGCCGACGCCGACCACCACCTTGGGGTCCATGATCGCCAGCTTGATCGCGCAGGAGCGGGTGGCGCAAGCGGCGGCGAGGTGCTTGGCGGTGAATTCATCCTCCAAGGGTTCCGGCCCGAGGCTTCTCAAGAGCGGGTGCTCCAGCGGGTCGCCGGACGGCAGGTGGAGGAAGATCCCGAAGCGCCGCGGGTCGTGGAAGCGGAGCTGCTTGCCGGAATCGAGGGTGAGCGCGATGTGGTCGTGCTTCTTGAAGTCCGACGCCGGATCGACCAGCCGCAGGCTGCCCGACATCCCGAGGTGGACCAGCAGGCAACCGGATTGCTTGAGGTCGAAGATGAGATACTTCGCCCGCCGCCGCACTGCCGTGATGCGGTCGCCGGCGATACGATCGAGCGATTCCGACACCGGCTGGCGCAG
>JANNVG010001211.1:0-4162 GCA_031414395.1 Fimbriiglobus sp. | reverse complement strand
ACCCCTTCGGGCGTTTGCGACCCCGCCAACTCCCGCACGCGGGCTTCGACGCGGGTGTTGTGCTGGCGGGTGTGGTCGCACAGCATCTTCGGCAGCATCTGTTCGACGAGGGCGGTCGGCCCCTGCGTGGACACCAGCTCGGTCGCCTTCGCCCGGTTCGCCTTCGCCTCGTCGGTGTCGGCCTCGGCCCGCGTGTCGGCGAGCAGCAGACCGTTCAGACGGGCCGGGTGCCGGCGGGCGAACGCGAGCGCCACATAGCCGCCCATCGACAGCCCGCCGACAACGGCCTTCTCGACGCCCAGCGCGGTCAGCCACTCGGCCAACGTGTCGGCGAACGAGTCCACCGTCCACCCGCCGGGCGGCAGCGCCGATTCACCCAACCCCGGCACGTCGGGCGTGAGCAACCGGCAGACGTCGGCCAACTCCGCCTGGGCATCCCACATCCGCCGGTCCAGTGGGAAGGCGTGGACGAGCACGAGCGGCGGGCCGCTGCCGCGGTCGTCGTAGGCGAGGGCGGTGCCGGCGGGCGAGGTCCAGTGCGGCATGGGAGGAGGCTCAATGTGGTCTGCACGCTCCGCGTGCGGATTCCAACAGACCGCTCGCGGAGCGAGCAGACCACTTACTTTACGCGAAACTTGGCCGCGACGGGGCGGTGGTCCGACGCCTTCGGCTCGTCGAGCACCCGCGTGCCGACGTGCTCCCACGCGGCCGGGGCGAATTTGTAGGGCGGGTCGAGCGGCCGGCGACCGCAACCACTCCTCCGGAGATCGGGGAGGACTGCGCCCAGCACCAGCCGGCCGCGACGCCCCGCCGGAGTGGGACGGCGCGACCGAGTTGCACTCATCGACGGCGACCGAACCACCCGCCTGTCGTCGCCGTCCGTTCGACGGCGTAGTTTGACTCCGTTTCGGCCACCCTCCCGCCCCGAGGAGTGGCGACCACTCTCCCCGGTGTGCCATGGCTCCCAATCAGAGCGTCGAATTCTTCGACCAACAGTTCCGCCGACAGGTGCAGTCCGCCGACTTCGCGCTCAACGATTTCGAGCAGGCCGTGCTGCCGCACGTGCGGGGTCGCGTCCTCGACTTCGGCTGCGGGTTGGGCAACTTCGCCGTGGCCGCCGCGCGACAGGGGTGCTCGGTCCTGGCTCTGGATGCCAGCCCGACCGCGGTGTCCCACCTCCGGCAACTCGCCAACAATCACGGGCTGCCGATTGAGGTCGGGATGGCGGACCTCCGAGACTACCCGCTCACCGAGGAATTCGACACGGTCGTCTCCATCGGCCTGCTCATGTTCTTTGATTGCGACACGGCGTTCCGGCGCCTCGCCGACCTCCAGCAGAGCGTCCGTCCGGGTGGGCTTGCCGCGATCAACGTGCTGGTCGAAGGGACCACCTACACGGACATGTTCGACCCGTCCCGGCACTGCCTGTTCGCGCGGGGCGAGTTGCACTCGCGGTTCGCGGGGTGGCGGATCGTCCACTCGGCCCACCAGCATTACGACGCCCCGAACAGCCAAGTGAAGTCGTTCATGACCGTCATCGCCATTCGCCCGCGCTGACCCACTCATCGGACACGAAACTTCGCCGCGACGGGGCGGTGGTCCGACGCCTTCGGTTCGTCGATCACCCGCGTGCCGACGTGCTCCCACGCGGCCGGGGCGAACACGTAATCGATCCGCTGGTTCGGCGCGTCCGCCGGGAACGTGGGCGGGCCGTCGAACGCGCCGGTGAACTGCCCGCTCGCGGCCAGCAACGTCATCGGCTCCTCGGTCGGCTTGGCGTTGAAGTCGCCGGCCAGGACGCACGGCCGGTCGCCGACGAACGCGAGGATCTCCCTCACCTGCACGGCGTTGTTCGCCCGGCTGTAGCTGTCGTTGTGCAGGCTGCCGAGCAGGACCGTTTGCCCGCGAATCTCGGTGCTGACGAACAAGGCCCGCCGGCTGTTCTTCGTCTCCCAGAACGGCTTCCGCCCGCTGAGCGAGATGTTCGCCACCGGCTCCAGAGGCGTGCGGCTGAGGATGGCGTTGCCGCCGACCACCCGGCAGAACGGCAGGCCGATGTTGTAGTTCTCGCCGAAGGCGGTGTGCGGCAGGCCGATGCCGCGGGCCAGTTCGTCGAGCTGGTTCACCGGGCATGGGGTGCAGTCGGTCATCACTTCGGACAGGAACACGAGGTCGGGGTTCTCGGCCTTCACCACGTCGGCCATGCGGGCCACTCGTGCCCTCACGTTCTCGGTCGTGTCGAAGGTGAACCCGCTCTTGTGCGCGAACCCCTTCGCCACGTTGTAGCTGACGACGGTGACGGTGTCGTCGGTGGCGGCGGTCGGCGTGACGTCGGGGTGGGAACGGACGACCGCGCGTTCGCCGTTCGCCAGCACGGTGCCGTTCAGGGTGAAGAGCAGAAGGGGGAGAACGATGAGGAGGAGCAGAACGAGCAGCGGGATCCGCCACCAGCGGCGGCGCGTGGGGGCGGTCATGCGGGGGACTCCGGAACCGGGTGTGAGGTGTCAGAGCGGGTGGCCGACTCTCGCCGAGAGTCGGACGGGGGCCTCGGCATCGGAGTCCAGCGTCGAGCGGATGGATGCCCCTCACTCGCTCCACGCGGGATTCCCCCGCTACGCCCCCTCTCCGACTCTCGGCGAGAGTCGGCCACCCGTTCGGCACCTACCCGCTGACCCGCTCACCGCTCCGTCGGCATGAGCTTGTCCACCGCCGGCAGCACGGCCACCCACGGCCACTCGAACGACGCCGTCAGTTGCTTCCGCCCGCCGCCCAGGTCGGTCGGCATCGCCCCCAGCGCCGCCGCCGTGATCGGGTTCGCCAGCGGCTTCGCCAACTCCCGCCCGACGAGTGCTTCCAGCATCCCCGTCAACTCCTTCTCCAGGAAGCGGTTCAGGTTGCGGGCGTCGGTGCCGGTCAGCACCACCGTCAGCCGCAGTTGCCCACTGGCGGCGGGGGCGGCGGTCACGGTCAACAGGTCGATGCCGAGGGCGGACAGCGGTTCGGGTTTGCCCAGCGCCAGCGGCTTGAGAGGCAACTCGCACCGGCCGGACGCGGCGAAGAAGGCGAGCGGGGTGTCGGCCGACTTGGTGGCGTCGGTGGTGACACGCAGCAGGTCCGGGTCCACGCCGGTCGGCCCCTTGTGGGCGGGGGCGGTCCTGGCCAGGTCGGTCAGGTCGGTGTTGTGCGTGCCGATCAGGTAGGCCGGCGAGTTGGGCAACAGGACGCCCCGCACGCGGCGTTCCGCGTTGAACGGGTTGGCCTTCGGACCGAGGGCGTTCCGCACCACCACCGCACCGTTCGGCAAGGTCTCGATTTCGGCCGTCGGTGTGTTGTCGAGCTGTTTGCGGAAGGCATCCCCCTTCAGCGCTTCCCCTTCGCCGGCGGCCACGCACCGGCTCATGTCCGGGTGGAAGGCGACGGTCACGCGGTCGAATTTCCGCAGGTCGAACTTGAACCAGCGGGCGAGCAGGTCGGTGGTGCGGCGGCTGTGGGCGGTCGCGTCCGGGTGCGTCAGGGCCTGATCCCAGCCCACCCGCGGGTCGGTCACCAGCACGGCGGCGGTGCCGTCGGGCAGCAGTTCACCCACCGCGCGGAACGGCGACTTCGTCACCGGCGGGGCGGTCGGCCTGGTGGCGACGGCCGCGGTGGTGGCGGCCGGTTTGGTGTTCTGACCGCTCAGGGCCACCAGCACGGCCAGCACCACGATGAGGGCGACCCCGGCGACGCCGGCGGCGGCGATGGCCACCACCGGGAACCCGCCCTTCGCCTTCTTCTCCGGCGTGCGGCGGGCGGTGCGGCGAGCCGACGGCGACGCGCGGGACGACGACGAGCCGGACGCCGTCGTGTCGGCCCCCCGCCCGCGGGCGGGCGTCTGCGTGTCGCCCGACGGGGTGGCGTCGGCCGGCCGCTTGGCGATCGGCTTCGACTGCACCGTCACCACCCGCACCGACCGCTGACCGGATGTCGAAGCCGCCGGCGCGCCGGGCGCCGCGGCCGGGCGGGCCACCGGGCGGGCCACCGGTCGTCCGCCCCAGCGCCGTCGCCGTCGACGCGCTCAGGGCCGTCAGCCGGCCCTGCCGGTCCGTCGCGAGGGTGAGGATCTCGGGAGCGTGGGCCGAGAGCTCCGCGACGAGGGCCCGGGTCGCCGCCTCCGCGGCCTCGG
>JANNVG010001210.1:0-2102 GCA_031414395.1 Fimbriiglobus sp. | reverse complement strand
CCAGGCGGCTGTCGATCATCTGGTAGTAGCCGATCAGGACGCACACGCTGACCGACAGCGTGCCGGCCGCGCCGAAGAGCGCCCACCAGCGCATGGCCTCGACCCAGCGCGGCGGGAATAGCATCAGCCCCAGGGCGAACGCCGCCGGCAGGAACGTCAGCACCGTCATCCAGACGAAATCGGACTCGGGCATTCCGTGGCCCCACGAGCTTCCCGCTTAGCCGCGACCCGAAGGGGAGCGCTCGCGCTCCGCTCCGCGTCGCGGCTAAGCGGGGTCCTTTGGTCAAAACGGCGAGGATCGTCAACAACGTCACCGCCGTCAAGGTCAGGAACAACACGTAGGTTCGCAACCGCCCCGTCTGCACGCCGCGCAACCCCAGCCCGACCGCGCCGGCCAACTGCCCCACGGCGTTCAGCCAGCCGTCGAGCGTCAGCAGGTCGAACCGCTTCGTCGGTAGCGCTTCGTGCGTCGTTGGCGACTCCGTCGGCCGCTTGTCGGCGGCGGCACTCAGCTTCGCCAGCGCGAGCGTCGGGTTCACGATCGCGGCGTCGTAGGCCTCGTCGAAGTACCACTTGTTCCGCAGAAAGCGATACCACACCGGCCCCGGCTGGTACAGCACGAACGCGGTCGGCCGGCGGACCGAGAAGAAGAAGACCGCCAGCCCCGCGCCCAGGGCCGCCGCGATCGTTCCGGCGATCCCGGCTTTTGTGTGCGACTCGTGCGCGGCGACCCGCTCCGGCCCGAAGCCCGTGACCACCGCCGCGGGTTCGGCCTTCTCCAACACGTGCGCCAGGGCGCTGCTCTCGACTTCCCACAACGGCCACCCCCACGCGACGCCGATGCTGCACACCGCCAGGAACAGCAGCGGCAGCGTCATCACCCACGGCGACTCGTGGGCGTGCGCGAACACCCTCTCGTCCCGCGGCGGGCCGGTGAACGTCATGAGCCACAGCCGCACCATGTAGAACGCCGTGAGCGCGACCGTGAACGCGGGCAGCAGGTACAGCAAACTGTGTTCGCGGTGCAGTTCGGTGTACCCCAGCGACGCCGACAGGATCATGTCCTTGCTGTACCACCCGCTGAACAGCGGCATCCCGGAGATCGCCAGCACGCCGATCAGCATCGTCGCAGCGGTGATGGGCATCTTCTTCCCGAGGCCGCCCATCTTCCGCAAGTCTTGCTCGTGGTGGCACCCGTGGATGACGCTACCCGAACAGAGGAACAGCAGCGCCTTGAAGAAGGCGTGCGTGATGAGGTGCAGCAGCCCGGCGACCCACCCGCCGACGCCGAGCGCCAACATCATGAACCCGAGTTGGCTGCACGTCGAGTACGCCAGCACGCGCTTGATGTCGGTCTGTGCCACCGCGATCGTCGCCGCCATGAAAGCCGTGATCGCGCCCGTGTAGGCGATAATCAGCAGCACTTCCGGCCCGAACAGTGGGAAGCAGCGGCCCACGAGGTACACCCCCGCCGCGACCATCGTGGCCGCGTGGATGAGCGCCGACACCGGCGTGGGGCCTTCCATCGCGTCCGGCAGCCAGGTGTGCAGCGGCAGTTGGGCCGACTTCCCGACGCACCCCAGGAAGATGCCCACGCCCATGACGATGAACAACCAGTACGGCATCGCGCCGTAGGTCGTGTACGTCGACGGCTTCGCGCCGAACCACGTCGTCGTGTGGTCGCTGTCGTCGCGGATGTCGCGCTTCGAGTGACTCAGTGCGTGGAAGTGGTCCGGTTCCGGCCACCGCATCGGGAACAGGGCGACGTGTGACCCGACCTCGCCGCGCGGCGGCAGGCGGTAGCCCGGCTCGCCCGTGACGCGCGACGCCGACGGCGTCACGCGGACGAACTGGTTGGCGAACTCTAGCCCGGTCTGGTGGTGGCTGTCCGTCGTCGGCGACCGCAGGCGTTGGAACATCTCGTCGAAGTTCAGCGTGCCCAGGGTCGTCCACGCGATCAGGATGCCGACGAGGAACCCCGCGTCGCCGACGCGGTTGGCGCTTTCGTCGCCTTCCGTCCCGAGGTTCAGGAGCCCGATCCATCGACGCGCCCGGTCTGCAGCCGCTGGAGATCAACTGGTCGCTCCTGCATGGCAGCGTCC
>JANNVG010001209.1:0-1996 GCA_031414395.1 Fimbriiglobus sp. | reverse complement strand
GGTGGTTTGAATGCCACCCGGCGGCTCACGCCGCTCGGCTCGCCTGCTTTTCGCCTGCCACTTCTCACCGTCACTCCCTGCCACTCTGACAGTCCCGCCCCGGTCGCATTTCGCCCGCCCCTTACCCCGCAAGAGGTTACGTCGCCCGCTCCGGCCGGCACGAGTGTTGCTGCGTCGCCCGCACCGACCCAATCGGATTTCCCCCTCGGAGCTTCGCCGTATGGCCTCGAAGCAACTCGCCTTCGCCGACGACGCCCGCGCCAAACTGCTGGCTGGTGCCTCCAAGTTGGCCCGCGCCGTCCGCGCCACCCTCGGGCCCCGCGGCCGCAACGTCGTCCTCGACAAGGGTTGGGGCAGCCCGACCGTGACCAAAGACGGCGTCACCGTGGCCGAAGACATCGAGCTGACCGACCCGTTCGAGAACATGGGCGCCCAGCTCATCAAAGAAGCGGCCAGCAAGACGAGCGACGTGGCCGGCGACGGCACCACCACCGCCACCGTCCTGGCCGAGTTCATCTTCCGCGAGGGGCTGAAGGCGATCGCCGGCGGGGCCGACCCGATGGCCCTCGCCCGCGGCATCCAGACCGGCGTCGAGAAGGTGGTGGCCGAACTGGCCAAGATCGCCGACCCGGTGGACCCGAAGGACAACAAGGCCATCACCGAAGTGGCCACCATCTCGGCGAACAACAACAAAGAGATCGGCAAGAAGCTGGCCGAGGCGATGAAGGCGGTGGGCGCCGACAATGGCGTCATCACCATCGAAGAGGGCAAGAGCGCGACCACCGAGATCAGCGTGGTGAGCGGCATGCAGTTCGACCGCGGCTTCCTGTCCCCGCACTTCGTGAACAACCAGGACAGCGTGACCGTCGAGTTCGACAACCCGCTCATCCTCATCTTCGAGGACAAGATCAGCAGCGTCAAAGACCTCGTGCCCCTGCTGGAGAAAGTGACCGGGCAGAGCAAGAGCCGGCCGCTCGTCATCATCGCCGAGGACATCGAAGGCGAGGCCCTCGCCACCCTCGTGCTGAACAAGATCCGCGGCGTGCTGACCGTGGCGGCGGTGAAGGCGCCGGGGTACGGCGACCGCCGCAAGGCCATGCTCGAAGACATCGCCACCCTCACCGGCGCCGAGGCCATCTACAAAGACCTGGGCGTGAAGCTGGAGAACGTCGAGCTGAAGCACCTGGGCACGTGCAAGCGGATCAAGATCGACGCCGAGAGCACCACCATCACGGAAGGGGCGGGCGACAAGAAGAAGGTGGCCGGCCGCGTGGCCGCCATCGAGAAGGAGTTGGAGAAGACGGACAGCGAGTACGACCGCGAGAAGCTGCAAGAGCGGAAGGCGAAGCTGGCCGGCGGGGTGGCCGTGCTGAAGGTGGGGGCCGCCACCGAGACCGAGATGAAGGAGCGCAAAGCGCTGTACGAGGACGCCCTGGCCGCCACCAAGGCCGCCCTCGAAGAAGGCATCGTGCCGGGCGGCGGCGTGGCCCTGCTGCAAGCCCGCAAGGTGCTCGACAAGGCCAAGGGGACCGACGACGAGAGCATCGGCCAGCGGGTGCTGTTCCAGGCCCTCGCCATGCCCACCCGCCTGATCGCCGACAACGCCGGCGTGGACGGCACCGTCGTCGTCGCCAACATCGGCAAGCAGAAGGACAAGAACTACGGGTACAACGCCGACACCGGCGAGTACACCGACCTCCGCAAGGCGGGCGTGGTGGACCCGGTGAAAGTGACCCGCAGCGCGCTCCAGAACGGCGCCAGCGTCGCCTGCCTGCTGCTCACCAGCGAATGCACCATCGCCGACATCCCCGAGCCGAAGTCGGCCGGCGGGGATCACCACGACCACGACCACGGCGGCGGCATGGGCGGCATGGGTGGCATGGGCGGCATGGGCGGCATGATGTAACCGCTTCGCGGGTCGTAGGGCGGGCGAGCCGGCGCTTCGCCGGCGACCCCCGCCTCGGACACGGATGGCGGGGGTCGCCGGCGAAACGCC
>JANNVG010001208.1:0-12991 GCA_031414395.1 Fimbriiglobus sp. | reverse complement strand
CCGGTGCGTGACCAGAATCGGCGGACTCACGTCGCGCCGCGTGATATGCTGGCTCGGAGGGGCAGTCATGCCAGACCAGATGTTCCCGCCGGGCTGGGACGCGGATCGCACGAAGCGGCGGATCGAGCAGTACGATCAGTTGTCCGAAGACGAACTGGCTGACGAAGACGACGCGGCGGCCGAAGAACACGACGGCCAAGCGGTCATCGCCGTGCCGGACGCCTTGTTGCCCGCCATCCGTCAACTGCTCGCCACCCACAAGGCGGGGTGACACCCGATGCGCGTGCTCGTCTACAAGCGTACTCATACCGGCGACCCGAATGAGAGTGGTACGTTCGGGTGCAACGGCTGCATGGGAGCCGTTCGCGGTTGGGACTTCGGTGCCGTGATCGGAGTTGGCGGCATCGGATCGAAGGCGAAGAAGAACGGCATCGCCGGCAAGGTGACGTGGATCGGCATCGGGCCGCATCACGTCCTGGTGCGGGACAAGCGTGGTCCGGGTGTTCAATTCGACCACTTCATCCGCCCCGACACCGAAGGTGAGGACTTTCGCAAGCTCGCGAAGAAACTGGCGAAGCGAATCTACGAGCAAGGCATTCGGACCGTTATACTCGACCCGAGCGACGCGGAATACGACGAGGTTGCCAACATCCTTAAGCTCGCCGAAGATGCCCACCATCGCCGGGTCGAAAGGCGGCCGTGCGTCGCACTCGTGCGGTCAGCACACGCATTTCGAGTCGTCGGCGAAAGGGGACGTGTTGACGGAGGGTGTGGCCCCGAAGTGGCAGGGCTTCCAAGGTGGGAATGTGTTTGAAATGACGCGGTTTCGTGTCTCGGGTGTGAGCCGGCGGCAAGACCTACCCAACTCGAATGCGTGAGGCCCGAAGGGCCGTCCTCCCTCAGCCCAGGCCACCGGCCTGGGACCCCGGTGAAGTCCCAGGCCGTTGGCCTGGGACTTCACTGAGGGAGGACGGCCCTTCGGGCCTCAAGACGTTCCACTTTAGAAGACCTGCCCCTTCGGGGCTGCAAGGTGCTTCCCTACACTGCCCGGCATGAACACGTTCGTCTCGCACCTGGAAGCGGCCATCGACGGCACGCGGATTCCGTTCGGCACGCTCGTCGGCATGCACGCCGACCGCCCCATCTGGGTGCGGTATCACCTCGACAAAATCCGCGAGGCAGTCACTCCGGCCGACATCGCCAAACGTCCGCCGACCCTCTGGCGCTACCGCGAACTGCTCCCGCTGCCGATGGACGCCGACCCCGTCACGCTCGGCGAAGGGATGACGCCGCTGCTGCCGTGCCCGCGGCTGGGCGCACAACTCGGCCTGAAACACCTGTGGGTGAAGGACGAATCGCAGTTGCCCACCGGCAGCTTCAAGAGCCGCGGACAAACAATGTGCGTGAGTCTGGCGAAGTGGCTGGGCGTGACCCGCGTGGCCCTCCCCACTGCCGGCAACGCGGGCGGTGCCGCCGCCGCCTACGCCGCCCGTGCCGGCATGGAGTGCTTCGTGTTCATGCCGGCCGACACGCCGGTGGTGAACCAGTTCGAGCCGTACCTGTACGGGGCGAAGGCGTTCCGCGTGAACGGCCTCATCAACGACTGCGGGAAGGTCGTGAAGGCCGGCGCCGACCGCATGGGCTGGTTCGACCTGTCGACGCTGAAGGAGCCGTACCGCCTGGAAGGGAAGAAGACGATGGGGCTGGAGGTGGCCGAGCAGTTGGGCTGGCGACTGCCGGATGTCATCCTTTACCCGACCGGCGGCGGCACGGGGCTGATCGGCATGTGGAAGGCGTTCGCGGAGCTGGCGGAGTTGGGGTGGATTCCGCCGGACAAGCTCCCGCGTCTCTATTCGATTCAGGCTGAAGGGTGTGCCCCCATCGTGCGGGCGTTCGACGAAGGCAAGCGGTTCGCCGAGCTGTTCCCGAACGCGCACACGGTGGCCAGCGGGCTGCGGGTGCCGGCGGCGGTGGGCGACTTCATGATGCTGGATGCCATCCGGGAAAGTGGCGGCAAGGCGGTGGCGGGGAAGGAAGACGCCATTGGCCCGTGGATGCGACGGGCGAGCGCGGCGGAGGGGATCAGCGTGTGCCCGGAAACGGCCGTCTGCTTCGACGTGCTGGAACGCCTGATTTCCCAGGGTGAAATCAAGCCGCACGAGGAGGTGGTGGTGTTCAACACGGGCGCCGCGACGAAGTACCTGGAAGCCTTGCCCGTGAACCTGCCGACGCTCGACAAGGACGCGCTCGACTGGGACCGCATCGCCGCCGGCTAGAGCATTTTCAGTCGGTTCGTTGTGGCGGAGGCTGGGTTCGTAGGGCGGGCGAGGCGGCGTCCGCCGCCAGGGATCACGTCGCCAGACCACACGCGGCGGGGGTCGCCGACGAGGCGTCGGCTCGCCCGCCCTACCCCCAACGAACCGACTGAAAATACTCGAGTCCGCGGGTCCGGCTCGGCTCGCCGGATCTACTTCACCCCGGCGCGGTCAGCCCGATGGCCGCGGCGGTCGCCCACTGACAGCCCGTTGTCAGCACCTTCACCCGCCAGTCGGCCGACGCCGGGCAGAACGCTTCGCTCAACCGCTCCGTCGCCCGCCCGACCGCCCCGTGGCGGTGGGCCGTGTTCTCCGCCCGCCCAGCCGTGTGACGTGGCCGCTTCGACGAACCGCCGACGCGCGGTGGCACAGTTCGGTGAGAAGAAATCGGGCAAGACCCAGGCTCCGGTGACGGGGTACACTGTACCGATGGACTGTGGAGGAAATGTGATGACGATCACTCTGCCGGACGACGTGCGGGAGCGGGCCGAGCGGCAAGCGACCGCCGCCGGGTACGCCAGCGTGGGCGACTACCTGGCCGACCTGGTGCGGGAAGAGGGGGATGAGCTACCACCATCCCCGGCCGCCATTTCGACCGTGGAACAACTGCGGGCGGCGATCGCGGTCGGGCTGGCCTCCCCGCCGATTCCGTCGGTGGAGGACCTGTTCGCCAAACTGCGGCGGATTGCGAACGGGGGGGTGGAATGACGCTCATCGTCCGGCAGCAGGCGGACGACGACATGGCCGAGTTGACCGCCCGCATTGCCGCCACCAGTCCGCGAACGGCGATCCGGTTCGTGGATCGGTTACACCGGACGTTCCGCCTACTGGAAGCCTTCCCACACTTGGGGTCCGCCCTTCCGCCCGCGCTGGCACCCGACCCCGCGTTGCGGTTCATGACGATGCGGCGATACCGTCGGGTGGTGATCGTTTACTTGCCCCGCCCGGACGGTGTCGAAATCGTGCGAGTGGTGGACGGGAACCGCGATCTGGCAACCGTGCTGGGCGACCCGTAACCCGGCTGCAAACGAGGAGCGTGTGATGACCATCACCCTGCCGGACGACGTGCGGGAGCGGGCCGAGCGGCAAGCGACCGCCGCCGGGTACGCCACCGTGGGCGACTACCTGGCCGACCTGGTGCGGGAGGACGCGGAGGCGGGACCGCCGGCCGACACGCTGAGCGGGTACAGCCACGAGGAACTCGGCCGGCTGCTCGACGCGGCCAAGGACGGCCCGTGGCTGCCGATGGACGAGGCGTTCTGGGAACGACAGCACCAGCGGTTGCTGGCGAAGGCGGCCGAGTTGGGGATCACCGAATGAGCATCGACTACGCCCCCGATGCCCAGGCGGACATTCAGGACGCCACCGACGACATCCTGGCCACTCACGGCCTTCGGCCGGCACTCGCCTTTCAAAGTCGGCTCCGGGACACGCTCGCCGGCCTGGAGGCACTGCCACACGCCGGCTCTCCGGTCGATCCGCCGTACCCGAACTGTCCGGGGATGCGGTGCCGCCCGGTGAAGAAGTTCACCGCGCGGGTGGTGTACTACACTCCCACCCCGACGGGCATCCGGGTGGTGCGGGTGCTGCACGCCCGCCAGAACCCCGACCCCATTTTCAGTTGACCGCGTTCGAGGAGCGTGTGAAGACGATCACCCTACCGGACGACGTGCGGCCAGCGATGGCGGGCGGGTGAGGCGAAAGGTCGGTCAGTTCGGTGAACGAGGGAAAGCGGAAGTGTATGGGAATCGAACCCGCGCCGGATTCCAGTACGAAAATCGCATTTCCAGAGTTGGGCGGCGCAGATTCCGGCGCAGTCTCGCCAACCGACCCGCTCGCCGCATTCGTGGCCACCCTCAACCCCGAGCAGCGGGCGGCACTGGTGCGCGTGCTCGGTGCCACGTCCGACGCCCGACGTCCGACAGACGGCTCGTCCGACTGAGCGACCACGACGGCGAAAACGGGCGACGGCCATCCGTTTGCCGGTGCGAGCGGTTGCGCCGCCCTTTCGCCCCCCTTCCTTCCCGTTCGCGTTGCTCACCCTCATTCAAGTCCGACAAGATTGCCGAAGGTGCGATGATGTCGCCTTCTGGAAGTGGCGGCAGACCGCACGCGACGCCACTACTGAATACAATTTCAGTGGTGTGCTTTACCCGCATCGCGGCCTCTGGGAGCGCTCACGGATGGCGGCGACATCGGCCTACCAGTTCTCCTCGCACGAGTCCTTCCCCCTCCGCTATCCGTGGCTGAAGAAGGGGTTCGACGCCGTACTCGTCGACGGGTCGGCGTTCCTCCGCGACGACGCCACCACCGCCCTCGGCGTCGGCAAGAACATGGTCCGCTCGATCCGCCACTGGTGCCTGTCGGCCGGTGTGGTGGAAGAGGGCGAAGAAGACGGGTTGCGGCCGACCGAGTTTGGTGAGTTGCTGCTGGCCGAGAACGGCTTCGACCCGTACCTCGAAGACCCGGCGAGCTGGTGGCTGATCCACTGGCGGCTTGCCACCAATCGCTTCCGCTGCGCCACCACCTTCTGGGCGTTCAGCCACCACCACGAACCGGAATTCACCCGCGACGCCCTGACCGCGGCGCTGTCCCACTGGACGCAGACCTTGCCCGGCAAGCGGGTGGCGGAGAGCACCCTGAAGCGGGACGTGGAGGTGTTCCTCCGCACCTACGCCCCCGCCCGCCAGGGGCGCGGCGAAGTGGCCGAAGACTCCCTCGACTGCCCGCTGATCGAGTTGGGGTTGCTCACCCAGCCGGCGGGCGGGACGGCTTTCCGCTTTCACCGCGGGCGGCAGGACGCACTCCCGGACGCGGTGTTGCTGTTCGCCACCCTCGCCTTCTGGGAGGCGACCGCGCCGACCGCCGGCACGTTCGCCCTCGCCGACCTGGCCCGCCTGCCGGGGAGTCCGGGGCGGGTGTTCAAGATCGACGAATCATCTTTGGTGGAGCGGCTGGAACGGGTCGAGAGCCTGACCGAAGGTGCCGTGTCGTTCGGCGAGACGGCCGGGTTGCGGCAACTGTACCGGCACGCCCGGATGGAACCGCGGGACGCGCTGGTGAGCGCTTACGCCATCGGAGGGTTGCGATGACCGACCACCTCTCCCTGGAAGCGCTGGTGCGGGTGAACCCCCGCTTCGCCCGCTCGGTGTCGCTCACCCGTGACACCGACCGCAAGGACGCGCTCGACGGCTACATCCTGACGCCGAACGGCCGGGACACGCTCCGCCGCATGGCGGAGTCGCTGGCGGGCGAGACGACCACCCGCGCCTGGACGCTCACCGGCCCCTACGGCTCGGGCAAGTCGTCCCTCGCCCTGCTCATCGCCCACGCGCTCGCCGGCGATGACGGGCCGCGGAAGCACGCCCGTAAGTTCCTCACCGACGCCGACCCGGAACTCGCCGCTCAGTTGTTCGGGCCGGGCAGCGTGCTGGCGAAGAAACCCGGCCGGCTATTCCCCGTGCTGGTGACTGGCTCGCGGCAACCGCTCGATAAGGCGCTCGCCGCCGCCCTCGCCGCGTCCCTTCGCACCGTCGCCACCCGCGGTCGGCGTCCGCAGATCATCGACCGCTTGGAAGCCGTGGCTACCCAGCAAGCCCCCGCCGGTGGTGCCGTCGCCCCTCTGTTCGCCGAAGCCGTGGAGTACCTCGAACGCGCCGACGACACGACCGCCGGCGTGCTGCTCATCGTGGACGAACTCGGCAAGTTCCTGGAGTACGGGGCGAGCAACCCGGACCAGGGCGACGTGTTCGTGCTGCAAGAGTTGGCCGAGGCCGCCACCCGTTCCGCCCGCCCGTTCCTGTTCCTCACCATCCTCCACCAAGCGCTCGACCGCTACGCCGCCCACCTCAGCCCCGGCCGGCGTTCCGAGTGGGCGAAGGTGCAAGGGCGGTTCGAGGACGTGGTGTACGAGGAGCGGAGCGAGCAACTGCTCCGCCTGCTCGCCCACGCCATCCGGCACGACGGGCCGGAGGCGGATCTGAAGGCGCTCCACAAGAGCGGCAAGGCACTGGCGAAAGAAGCCGTTGCGGTCGGCGTCCGCGCCGGCACCATGCCGCCGGCGGAACTGCAATCGGCCCTCGCCGACTGCTACCCGCTGCACCCGCTCACCGCCGCAACCCTCGGCCCGCTGTTCCGCCTGCTCGCCCAGAACGAGCGGTCGCTGTTCGCCTTCCTCGACTCCGCCGAGCCGTTCGGCTTCCGCGAGTTCCTTCACCGCCACACGCTCACCGACGGCCCGTATCGACTCGATCATCTCTACGACTACGTTCACGCCGCCCTCGGGCCGGGGCTGTTCGCCCAGCACCGCGGCAAGCTGTGGGCGGAGGTGCAAACCGCCCTCGACCGCCTGCACGACGCCACCCCCACGCAAATCCGGCTGGCCAAGATCATCGGCCTGCTCCAAGCGCTCGGCCCAGCCGCCGGCTTCCCGGCATCCGCCACGGTGTTGAAGGCCGCCCTCCGCGGCACCGCCACCGACGCCCAGGTGGACGAGGCGCTGCTCGACCTCGGTCGCCGGTCGGTCGTCGTCTTCCGCCGGCACACCGGCAGCTTCGCTCTGTGGGAAGGCAGCGACATCGACATCGAGGGCCGGTTGCGTGCCGCCCAGAGCGCAGTCGAGCGGGAACAGAACCTCGTCCCCTTCCTGACCCGGCAGGTGCCGCCGCCGTCGCTCGTCGCCCGCCGGCACTACCTGCAAACGGGCACCCTCCGCTACTTCGCCGCCGCCTACTTCAGCCGGGCCGAGTTCGGCAGCGACCTGTTCGGCGGGATGCTCGGCGGCTCGACCGACGCCGACGGGCGGGTGCTGCTCTGCCTGCCCCGCGACCCGGCCGACCGTGACGCCATGCGGGAGCAACTGCTCAGCGCCTCCGCCGACATGCCCGTGCTGGCCGTGCTGCCGGAGAACGTGTCCGACCTCCGCGTGCTGTGCCACGAACTCGCCTGCCTGACGTGGGTGGCCGACCACACCCCGGAACTGGAAGCCGACCGCACCGCCCGCCGCGAACTCGCCGCCCGCCATGCCGTCGCCGAGCAGACCCTCCGCGACCACCTCGGCTGGCTGTTCTCGCCCGCCAACCCGAGCGGCTCGTGGTTCTGCCGCGGCGCGGAGGTGAAGCTGGCCACCCCCCGCCAACTGAACGACCAACTCTCCCGCGCCTGCGACGACGTGTACCACGCCACCCCGCGCTGGCGGAACGAACTGGTCAACCGACGGTCGCTCTCGTCGTCGGCCGCCGCCGCCCGCCGCAACCTGATCGAAGCCGTCTTCGACCACCCGGACAAGGACGGGCTGGGGTTCGAGGGCCACCCGCCCGAGCGGAGCATGTACGAGACGCTGCTGAAGGGATCGAGGCTGCACCGCAAGCACGCCGGCGAGTGGGGATTCCACCCGCCCGACGCGAAGGCCGAACCCGCCGTGCGGGAACTTTGGAAGGCGGTCGAGCAGTTCCTCGCCGACACCGACGGCGGGCGGCAGTCGGTGTCGGAACTGTTCGCCCTGCTCCGCCTGCCGCCGTTCGGCCTGAAAGACGGGGTGTTGCCGGTGCTGCTCGCCGCCGTGCTGACGCACCACCAGACCCAGGTGGCGCTGTACGAGGAGGGATCGTTCGTGCCGCGGCCGAGCGCCGCCGTGTTCGAGCGGCTGTGCCGCACCCCGGCCAAGTTCGAGCTCCAGCGGTTCCGCATCGCCGGCCCGCGGGCGGAGGTGTTCGGGCGTTACGCCGCCATGATTCAGAAGGCGAGCGGGGCCGACACCGACCTGTTGGCCGTGGTCAAGCCGATGGTGCGGCTGGCCAAAGACCTGCCGGAGTTCGTGGTCAAGACGAAGACCATCAGCGACACCGCCCAGAAGGTGCTGAAGGCGGTGCGGGAGGCCCGCCAGCCGGACAAGCTGCTGTTCGCCGACCTCCCGGCGGCGTGTGGGTTCGCCCCGTTCGAGGCTAGCGGCACGGCCGACCCGTCCGACATCGACGCCTACTTCACCCACCTCCGCGGGGCGTTCACCGAACTGCAACGGGCCTACCCGCACCTGCTCGCCGACATCGAGCGGCTGGTGTTGAAGGCGTTCGGGGAAGACCCCCCGCTGCCCGCCGCCCGCAAGCGGATCGACCACCACGCCCGCCTGGTGCTGAACGTCGCCGTGGACGCCAAGCTGAAAGCCTTCCTCCTCCGCGTCACCTCCGACTTGAAAGCGTTGGCAGCTTGACGAGAACGTTGGTACACTTCCCACGATTCACCTCCCGCATTCGGCCCGATGGTGCCCCATGTTCGAGACGATCCTGGCGCGGTTCGACAATCTGCGGACATGGGGTAGCGGCGGGCAGCGTGCCCCGCACAAGCCACTACTGGTGCTGCTCGCCCTGGGTGCATGGGAGCGTGGACAGAGGGAGTTGAAGTTCTCCGAGGTGGTCGAATCGCTCACGGAATTGCTCCGGCGATTCGGCCCGGCCCGCAAGGTACAACACCCGGAACAACCGTTCTGGCGACTACAACGAGACGACGTTTGGGAGGTGTTCGGCGTCCACGAGATCGAACTGGGAGCCGACGGAGCGGCGACGAAATCCTCACTGCTGACGGTTGGTGCTGTCGGGCGGTTCACGCCCGATGTTCAAGCCGGGCTGACCGCTCGCCCCGAACTGGCGGGTGACGTCGCCCGGCGGTTGCTCGACGCTCACTTCCCGACATCCCTTCACGAAGACATCCTCGACGCAGTGGGATTGGAACTCGAAGCGCCGAGCGCCACCGGAGGTGGGCGCGACCCGAACTTTCGCAAACGAGTCCTGACCGCCTACGAACACCAGTGTGCCGTGTGCGGGCTGCAACTGCTCCTGTCCGGGTCGTCGGTGGCGTTGGAAGCGGCTCACATCAAGTGGCACCAGGCCGGCGGACCGGGGACGGTGCCGAACGGCCTCTGCCTGTGCGTGCTACACCACCGACTGTTCGACCGCGGAGCGTTCACCGTCGTTCCGCCCCGCACAATCCTCATCTCCGAGGAAATCGTCGGGCTGGCTGGGTTGAATGAACACCTCCTGACATTCCACGGCAAACCGCTTCGCAGTCCAATTCGCTCCGATGACGCCCCGGCCGCGACGTTCCTCCACTGGCACCGCCGCGAAGTCTTCCGCGGCGAACCGAGACCAACATGACCGGAACAAGCTGTAGTCCTCTCACCGACGACAGGTATCAGCACCTCGATTCCGAATTTCTACGGGTGCTGACCGAGCCACCGCCGCCCTACTACACGAAGCAGTGGCGGACACTCTGCGGGTCGTTCAACCTGTCGCAGACGCCGATCCCGTACTACCAGGCGGTGTTCACTCTGGAAGAGGTGTCGAAGCAGTTGGAGTTGGTGGAGAACCTGCCATCGGACCTGCGGTCGAAGTGGCGGCTGGAGGAGTTGTTCCAACGGGAGATCGACTGGGATCGGGTGGAGGCGGAGATCGTGAAGGGCTATCTGCAACGTCCGGAGAAGCTGAAGTTTTTCAACTCGCTGACGGTGGCCCTGTTGCCGCTGGACGAGAAGCGGATGCTGGCGAACACCTACGGGGACACCCCGCAAGAGCCGGACCTAAAGGATTCATACCGGAAGAAGCCTTGGGTGGTGACGAACGTAGGCGGGGTGCAGGTGGTGACGAACACGGACACGCCGCACGGGTACATTCGCTGGAATCCGAAGCGCATCTTCCCGGCGACCATCGACGGCCAGCACCGTCTGGCGGCCCTGCGGACGCTGTTCAACCAGGGCAACCTGTCGGTGAGCGCGCTCGAGACGAAGATCTCGGTGCTGTTCCTCGTCCTCGACCCGCGGGTGGGGTTCGACATCGGCAAGATGGAATTGGCGAAGGAAGAGAACCCGGTGCTGACGGTGGTGCGGGAGGTGTTCATCGACCTGAACAAGCACGCCGAGCCGGTGGAGCGGGCGCGGCGGATTCTGCTGGACGACCAGGACATCGAGAGTTGCTGCCTACGGCAGTTGCTGGCCACCCGTGTCGGCGAGCGGGAGGAGGGGCGGCTGCCGCTTGGCGTCGTCCACTGGCAGCATGACGTAGGGGCCAAGTTCAACGTGGGCAAGAAGACCGGTCCATTCGTGACCACGGTCGAGCTGCTGTTCTTGGTGCTCAAAGACCTGTTCGCCCTGGTGAAGCCGAAAGATCCACTCGAAGAGGACGAGGTGCGGAAGTTCGTGAAGTCGGTCGAGAACGCGCTCGGCGTGTCGAACGTGATCGCCGCCGACCCGCTCAAATACACGGGGATGAAGTCGCTCGAACAGTACGTCGAACGGCAACACATCGAGCGGGAGGTGCCGTTCGCCAACCTGCCAGCCACCTACCTGCGGGCGGCGGTCGAGGGGTTCAACAAGCAGTTCCGGCCGCTGATCGTCGGCGTACTCACCCGGTTCAAGGTGTACAAGGAGTTCATCACTCAAGTCCACTCGCGGGGCGGGATCGAGGGCGATTTGGCCTTCTACCTCGTGCAACCGGAGAAGGCCCAAAAGCAGACGCGGGACGGCTGGGGTGAAGGCCCCGCCCAGAAGAAGATCGACGAGCCGCTCGAAGAGCTGGCCGCCATGAAGAACGAGGATTGGCCGTTCTTCGCCGTGTTCCAGAAGGGGCTGATGCGGGCGAGCGCGATCGCCTGGCGGCAGTACGCGGTGGTCGGCGGGACGAAGGAGAGCACCATCGACGACTTCCTCGCCGATTGGATTGCCTTCCTGGACCAACTGGCCGACCGCGGGCTGATGAAAGTGAAAGCCGGTTTCCAGAAGGGCGACAAGACGAAGGTGTGGGTGGGACTCTCGCTGAACACCGTCGCGGAGACGGTCCGCTGGTCGGAGTCGTCTGTGCAGCGGATCGCGGCGATGCTGGTGGTCTGGTGGTACTTCTATTCGAGCAAGATGTCGAAGGTCGGCAGTTTCCTCAAGAAGCTCAACGCCCCGCGCGGGAACGAGAGTTACCCCCGCGGGAAGGAACTGCTGACCGCCCTGAGCAAAGGGTTGCGGTCGGTGGTGGCCAAGGCGGACGAGGAACCGGACGAAGCCGAGGTCATCAGGAGGGTGGATAAGCGACTCCGCGACCTCATCACGCTGGCGTTGAACAACGCCGCGTCCGAGGACGACGGGACGGACGAGGATGATGAGACAGACGCGGAACAAGCGGCACCTCCGTCCGACGAGGGTGAGTAACGGCGGCAGGCCGAACTCGTCTGGGACCGCCTCGCCCCGTGGCTCGGGCTGAGTTGAGCAAGGTGACCGTTCACTGTTCGACCTGTCGGCGGTTGGTTCCGTGATCGACCGCCCGGCGGCACCCTTTCGCCAACCCCCACCGGGGCCGGGTACCATGTCGCACCCACGGGGAAAACGAAGCCCTCGCCCGTCAACGAACGCCTCCCAGAAACCGGATTCGGCCCCAGTGTTTCGTCCCGTCGGGTGGGCGGAGTACGAAGAGATGGCGATGTTGGCGCAGGCCGGCGAGCCGCCGCCCGTTCAGAAATGGAAAAGCCATCTCGACAGCATGGTACGGCAAATCCCCGACGCCCCCGCCCCCGGTCTGGACACTGACTTGCACGAGGCCTGCGCGGCGGCGTGGACGGCCGTTCGGGAGTGCTGGCGGTTGCTTCTCGGTATTCCGTTTCTGCTTCGCGATCAGGAGTCATATCGGGAACTGACCGTCGGTGCCCATGATGCCATCGGGCGGGCGCAACGAGCACACTTTCGGGTAGACGTTCGCCTCCGTCAGAATGGGGGTGGGGGGCGCTAACGTCGCTGGTGAACGACGCGCTCACGGTTCGCGCCAACGCCCCTCTCGAACCGGCTACGAGTCAACCCGCCTACAGGAAGCAGTTGGACAAACTCGACCACCTGTACCTGGGCACGTTCGGCGGCGGGGTGTTCCAGCGGCGCGACGGCGTGGCGATCACGGAAGCGTTACTCCACGAACTGTGTCAAATCCCTCGTCGCGATGAACCCGCGAGAGTCGTACCCGAACCGAAGGCGAAACGAAGCCCATCACCGGAGCAGACACTTCAACGCCAACTTGCGGACGGGTTGAAGGTGCTGAAGGCGAAGGGGGTCACATCTGTCGGCCAAATTCTTGAGCACCTGAACGAACCAGCAGGGGCCAGGCTTCTCGGAATTGCAGAAGCCATCCGCGCCACAAACGGCATAAAGAAGGGCCGCAGCGGGAAGAAGCGGCAGATGTCCGACATCATCAAAGCCGCTATCGCCATGCGGGACCGTGACCGCCACAACGCCACATCCTGACGCCACATCGCCGGTGTAGTGGAAAAATGTCGCGTCCTTTCTGGACCTGCATTTCCAGGCCTTTTCCCGTCCGATCCGTTCGTTTCACCACACCGCCCCACCACATCGGAGATGTAGTGCCGCGATCCGCGTTTAACCCTCGTCCGCGGCGACCGCCGCTCCTGAGGTTTCGCAGATGGCTACTCCGTACACCGGATCGCCCGCCCCGTCCGACGGCCCGACTCTCGGCCAAGAGGACGCCGCCCGGTTCACCGGGCTGAGCGCCAAGACGCTGGAACGTCGCGCCGCCGAAGGTGAACCCGTCGGCCGCATCAAGGTCGGCCGGCGGGTGCTGTTCGTCCGCGCCCGACTCGAAGCCTGGCTCACGTCCAAGCTGCCCACCGCCACCACCCTCTAAACCCGCCCCACACCCGCC
>JANNVG010001207.1:0-1717 GCA_031414395.1 Fimbriiglobus sp. | reverse complement strand
GGCCACCCGGAACCACCCTCGTGAACCTCCCCCCGGTCGGCGTGTCTGATCCGGGCCTTCCGTGTCCCCTTGATTTCGATTGAGAGTAGCCCACGATGCTGTTCGCCAACGCCGGTGACGGGTGGAGTTTGGGCGGGTGGGGCCTGGCCGCGGTGGGTGCCGCGCTGGGCGTCGTCGCGTCCATGTTCTCGAAGGTGAAAGACGTGCTGTGGCGGTGCGTCGCACTGGTGGTGCAGCGGGTGGAGATCCCCACCCAGTCGGCGCACGACGCGGTGACGGCCCACCTGATCGCCCACCACAAGCGGAGCCGCAACTACGACCGCATGTACGGCGCGCAGTGGGAGTTCCACCGCGACGGCCGCTACGGCCTGGTGCCGTACGAGATCTTCGGCAACCGCACGCTCATCCTGTGGAACGGGCTGGTGCCGTTCATCTTCACCAACCAGCAGGAGAAGAAGACGACGGGCAAGGGCGAGGGCAACGGCAACAGCAACGCGACGAAGGTGTACAGCACGCTCACGTTCGTGCGGGGCACCCTGGACGTGGAGAAGATGCTGACGGCCGCGTGTACCGCCCGCAACGAGATGAGCTGGGCGAACGAGAAGGAGGAGAAGGAGTCGAAGGGGCGGTTCGTCATTCACCACGTGCCCAAGCGGCAGAACAAGGACGACGACGACGACAGCAGCAACAACGGGCTGGCGTGGTACCAGCAGGGGCACTACCGCCTGATCGCCCACACGCCGGAGCAACTCGGCAAGCGGCCGACGAACGACGGCAAGGCGCTCGACACCCTCATCTTCCCGCCGCGGGTGAAGGAACTCATCAAGGAGATCGAGTTGTGGCGGAAGAGCCGCGACTGGTACCGCGAGAAGGGCATCCCGTGGAAGCGGGGGTGGATGCTGTACGGCCCGCCCGGCACCGGCAAGACGGCCCTGGCCCGCGCCTTCGCCGAAGACCTGAACATGCCCATCTACGTGTACAACCTGGCCGAGATGGGCAACCACGAGCTGATGAAGGCGTGGAGCGAGATGCAGATGAACGTGCCGTGCATCGCCCTCATTGAGGACATCGACAACGTGTTCCACGGCCGCGAGAACGTGGCCCGCAAGAACAGCGGCATGGGCGGCCTGTTCGGCATGATGGGCGGCGGCCGCGGGAACGACGACGACGACAAGGACCGCGGGCGGGGGTCGTTCGCCCCGCCGCTCACCTTCGACTGCCTGCTCAACTGCCTGGACGGGGTGGAGCGGAACGACGGCGTGTTCACCATCGTGACGACGAACGACACGAGCAAGGTGGACCCGGCGCTCGGGCTGCCGCGGAAGCTGCCCGACGGCACGGTCGAGTTCATCAGCACCCGCCCCGGCCGCATCGACAAGGCGGTGGAGCTGGGGTACATGGAGACGGCCGACAAGAAGCGGATGGCCCGCCGGATTCTGGGCGCCTACGAGAAGGAGTGCTTCGCCATGATGGACTTCGTGGACAAGTTCCCGGACCTGGAGGAGACGCCGGCGCAGTTCCAGGAGCGGTGTTCGCAGGTGGCGCTCAAGTGCTTCTGGCGGGAGAAGCACGAGGCCGCCCCCGCCCGCCCGACGCCCAAGCAGGTGGCCGAAGAGTTGCTCCGCCCGTCGCTGTATGGGACGTGATGTGACCAGAGATTAACCACAGAGGCACAGGGACACAGAGAAGTCAAGAGGGAGTGTTCGGAACAGAACTC
>JANNVG010001206.1:0-3072 GCA_031414395.1 Fimbriiglobus sp. | reverse complement strand
GGCGGCTCACGCCGCCGGTTCACCAGGAGCAAAACATGCCCGTCGTCGAGTTGCGAGACCTGGACGCCGCCCGCGAGTACCTCGTTCAGGGGCTGTGGCTCATGCGGGTGCTCAAGCCGTCGGCCGCGACGGTGAAGACCGCCCTCACTTACGCCCACCAGATCGCGGCACTTCACCACCCGCTGCCGCCCATCGGGTTCGTGGCCGACGTGGCGGCGGTGGCGTTCGGCACCGACGGCGGCAAGTGGACCAAAGGGCACGCCGAACTGCCAGGCTGGTCGCACGCCCTCACCCGCGGGTACGAAGACCACCTGCTCGGCAAGCTGTACGCCGACTGGACGTTCGAGCGGGCCGCCGACGCCCTCCGCCGCTACCCCGAGGCCGACCAGGGCAAGGCGCTCGCCTACGTCGTCAAGCAGTTCCGCACCCGCGGCAAGTTGGGCGGCGTGTCGATGTCGCCGGCCGTCATCCGCTCGCTCATGGCCGCCAACCCGGACGACCTGCTGAACCAGGGGTACGAGCTGTTCACCCGCGACGGCCCGAACCCGCTGCTGGTCAGCCAGTACGACGAACTGGTGAAGGCCGCCCGCCGCACGGCCGAGGTGCTCGACCCCGAGCACGTGACCGCCCTCGAACAGCGGATGGCCCTCGACGACCAGAGCGCCGAGTACGTCGCCTACGAGCAAGTGCTGCGGTTGACGAAGCGGATCGAAGCCCGCCTGCCCACCCGCCCGGTCCGCCCGCACGTCGGCCGCCGGGAGGTGCCCACGCGGGTGCTGGACGAAGACCAGTACCCCGTCGGCGGGTACACGTCCATCAGCACCAAGGGGAGCATCGAGAGCCTGCTGCACTCGCAGTTGGCGTACATGGAAACCGAAGAGGAGCCGGACCTGTTCGACATGAAGTTCGTGCGGGACGAACTGTTCTACTACTCGCGGGACGAGAACCAGTTCCTGCGGCGGCGGCGGGTGTTCCTGTTCGTGTTCGACCCGAGTTTGGCCGAGGCGCGGGTGAAGGATCCCAGCGCCGACTACCAGCGGCACGTGCTGGCGGTGGCGACCGTGCTGGCCGTGGTGCGGCGGCTGAGCGACTGGCTGAGCACGGACGCGCTGCGGTTCGAACTGCTGTTCCCGCCGGTGAAGGGCGTGTCGCCGCTCGACCCGGAGGCGAAGCTGTACGAGATCCTGTTGAGCGAACTGCGGGCGACCGGGGCGGCGGCGGTGGCGCGAACGAACGGCACGGACGGCAAGACCCCGCACACGAAGGCCGACCACTTCGCCGGCGTCCTCGACTCGCCGGAGGGCGTGTGGGCGTACTGCGAGCGGGCGAGCCGAACCGCTCAGGTGCAGGTGCTGGCCATCGGCACCGACCCGGCGTGGAAGGAGTTGGACACGGCGGTGGTGAGCACGCTGGCGGTGAACGGCCCGACGCCGGTGCTGACCGACGGCCACGGCGACCGCGTGGAGTTGACCGGCGACGACCCGTTCGAGCGGTGGGCCGACGTGGCGCTAAAGGTGTTGGGGATGTGGGTCTGAAGTCACAAACTCTTCGACCACAGTGGGGGAAAAAGTACCGGCCAGGGGAGCAAGGCACGATCGAAGCCCGAGTCTTAGCGGAGCGTTCGGGCGGTCGCGCGGATCTTCTGCCGCTGTTCCGGGAGGATCTTCGCCGTACGCCATTTTTCGTGAGTGGGGATGTCCATGAACGTTTCCCATTGATGATCCTCATGCTTCATGGGCGTGTTGAGCAGGACGTGCCCCAACTCGTGCCAGAAGCAGTCCGCGACGACAGGACTCTTGGTGACGAAGATGCTGGGCGGGGTGCCGTAAGCCAAGGTGTTGAAGGTCACGCCGACTGAGCCCAGCATGGTCTCGGGGAAGGGCGCGGTGAAGAATGCCGTCACGCGGTCGCGCCGGCTGAAGAGGGTGATGCGATCGAGTTCGGTCGTTCGGACACCCTTCGCCGTGAGCGTGCTCAGGACACTTTGGGCCTGGTCCACGGGCCTCTTCATTTTGCGATTGATCTCGAACGCGTTGTGGGCCAGGACGTTGCTGTCGAGCGGTTTCGTCCCGTGAACGCCCCACGGGTAGATGCGATCTCCCTTGGAAACTTTGATATCGAGCCGCTCGAACACTTCGTTGGCGACGGGAAAGACCTTGTGCCAGGCGGAGAGCTCGGGCCCGTCCTGGAAGTAGACGATATCGACGAAGATCTCGATCAGGCTGCCGTCGTCGGCGGTGTCCGGAGTGGGCAGCGGGGGTGTCGGCGGCGTGGGAGGTGCCTTGAAGAGGCCGTCCAGCACCCCCATCGTCAAATCGCCCAGGATGCCGTCATCCACTAAAGGCTGCCCGCTCGAATCCTTGTTGGCCCTCTGAAAGCGAGCCAGCGCGGCCTTGGACTCGGAGCCGAAAGTTCCGTCGGCGCCGTACACGGGTAGCAAGTCCGACGGCAGCGACTGCACCTTGCGCCCCCAGTAGACGAGCGACTGCTGGACCATTTGGATCGCGCCATTCGGCGCCGCATCCTTGGCACCGAGTTTGAGCTCGATCTGGCCGGCGCGCACCTGCCCGAGGAGAGGGTTCGTTCGCCACTGGTGGGCGTCGGGTAAAGTGGGATTACTCACCATGATGGTCGCCGTTGGAAAAGGGTCCGGTTCGGAAAGCGCTTACGCCAGTAGACTTATGCAATTCCGACGCAACAAGCGGCCGGCACACGCTGCACATTCTGATCAGTCCTGTCCGCCCAACGCCACCTGCGAGCGGGCGAGCCGAACCGCTCAGGTGCAGGTGCTGGCCATCGGCACCGACCCGGCGTGGAAGGAGTTGGAAACGGCGGTGGTGAGCACGCTGGCGGTGAACGGCCCGACGCCGGTGCTGACCGACGGCCACGGCGACCGCGTGGAGTTGACCGGCGACGACCCGTTCGAGCAGTGGGCGGACGTGGCCCTGAGCGTGCTGGGAATGTGGGTGTGACGGGCAATTCGACTCTTCGGGGGTGCCAAATTGTTTCTTGTAGGGCGGGCGAGACGGGCGCAGCCCGGCGACCCCCGCCGTCCTGAAAAAAAGAGCGGCC
>JANNVG010001205.1:0-4919 GCA_031414395.1 Fimbriiglobus sp. | reverse complement strand
GGGGCCGATGTTTATTTACTCGGCACCGGCCTGCCCTGTTTCTGGGTGGTGCGGATGGGTGACATGCGGCTGACACTCGGCCTGAGCGGGTGGACGGCGAACGACTGGACGAGTGGCGGGTCGGCGCTCGACCAGTTGCTGCCGCCGGTCGAGCCGAGTTTCAGTTTGATGGGCGACATCGCCAGTGCGTTTCACACCACCCCACGGCTGACGTTCCAGCAACTGCAAACGAAGACCGGGGCGGCACCGGGGTTCGTGCAGGCCGGGTTGAACAAGCTGGCCGGCTACGGGCAACTGATCCACGACCTGGGCGACGGCGTGTTCCGCTGGCGGTCGATCATGCCCGTCGCGGTGAGCGCCGAGCAACTCGGGGCGAGCAACCCGGAGACGGAAGCGGCCAAGCGGATCACGGTCGGCAGCGTGAAGGTGGCGTCCGACGCGAAGAACGAGAAGGGCCAGCGCGAACTGAAGGCGAAGGTGGAGAAGCACGACGTGGAGTTGACGATGGACGCCGACGGCAAGATGGTGAAGGCGAAGTGCGGGTGCAGCTTCTTCTTCGGCGGCGGGCTGCGGAAGGGGCCGTGCCGACACCTGCAAGCCCTGCGAGCGAGAGTGACCAACCCGGCCGGCATGCCGAAGGACCTGACCGCGTGGTACGAGCGGTACTTCCGCGGCTGGAATTGAGTGAGGGAATATCAGAAGCCTCACGCAGAGCCGCAGAGACGCAGAGAAGACAGGAGAATTTGTTCCAGACTGCCCGCTCCGTTCTTGTTCTTTTCTCGTCCTCTCTGCGTCTCTGCGGCTCTGCGTGAGGCGCAGTTTTTCTGGGCCTCTTTATGAGCGAACCGACGCCGCCCGCCTACGACTCCGGCGACTTCCTGCCCGTCTCCCGCAAAGACGTGCTCGACGCCGCCGGCAGCTCGCGCACGCTCCGCAATGCCTGGGTCGGTCGCCGCGACCGCATCCCGGATGGGGCCGACCCCGCCACGCGGATGATCGACCGGCAGATGGTGGCGCAAGGGTTCATCACCCCGGAGGAGTTGGCCGAGATCCACACTGCCGGCACGGAGTACGACCGCAAGAAGCCGCTGTACGAACAGATCCAGACGCAGGCGGCGAAGGCGGGTGCGGCGGCGGTGGAAGCCGACAAGGCGGAGCGTGCCCGCATCAAGGCGGAGAAGAAGGCGGCGGCAATCGAGCGGGAGAAGAAGCGCCGCGAGGGCGTGACGTTTCGCAAAGAGACCGACATCATCTTCCTGGGTCGTGGAGTGTCCGGGCTGATGAACGACCGGGTGTCGGACGCGGCGAAGTTGGAAGCCCTTTCACTCCCCGTGCTCCACAGTCCGGCGGATGTTGCGAACGCATTGAGTGTCAACATTGCACAGTTGAAGTGGCTGGCGTTTCATTCCGAAGTGGTGAAGCACACGCACTACGTCCGCTTCGCGGTGAAGAAGAAGAGCGGCGGCGAGAGGGTGTTGTCGTCGCCGCACAAGAAGTTGAAGGCCATCCAGCGGTGGCTGCTCGCCGAGGTGTTGAACAAGATCCCACTCGAAGACCCAGCGCACGGGTTCGTGCCCACTCGCAGCATCGTCACGAATGCCACCCCGCACGTCGGGATGCAGTTCGTCGTCAACCTGGACTTGAAGGACTTCTTCCCGAGCATCGGCTTCAAGCGGGTGCGGCACGCTTTTCGTCGGGTGGGGTACAGCGGGGCGGTCAGCACCGTCTTCGCGCTGCTTTGCTGCGAGTGCCCGCGGCAGCCGGTCACGTTCAACGGCGAGCGTTACGAAGTCGCCACCGGCCCGCTGGGATTACCACAAGGTGCCCCCACCAGCCCGGCGCTTTCAAATCTGGTGTGTCGCAAACTGGACAAGCGTCTCGCCGGCTTCGCCAAGAAGCTGGGGCTGAACTACACCCGGTACGCCGACGACCTGACGTTCAGCGGGCCGGCGGAACTGGCCGCCCGCATCGGGTACATCCTAGCAACAGTGCGGCACGTCGCGGCCGAAGAAGGCTTCACGGTGAACGAGAAGAAGACCCGCGTGATGCGACCGAACCGGGCGATGGAAGTGACCGGCGTGGTGGTGAACGCCAAGCCGAGCGTGCAGCGCGACGAGCTGCGCCGCCTGCGGGCCATCCTTCACCGGGCGAAGACGGAAGGCCTGGACAAGCAGAACCGCGAAGACCGTCCGCACTTCCGCGCGTGGCTGCAAGGGAAGATCGCGTTCGTGAGCATGGTGAACCCGACCGCGGGGGCCAAGCTGCAAGCGGCACTCGCGGCGTTTGGGTAGAATGCGGTCGTCCCTTTGGAGAGTCCCATGTCCCCGCTGACCCTCACCGCCACCGTCCAACCGGGTGGGAAACTCACCCTGGAACACCTGCCGTTCGCCGAGGGCGATGCCGTGCAGGTGGTCATCGTGCGCGCGCCAACTGCGACCGACGACCCGACCGAAGGCGGGAAGTACCCGCTTCGTGGGGAGCCGTACACCTACATCGATCCGTACGAACCGGCCTGTGACCCCGAAGACTGGGAGGTGAATCAGTGATCCTGCTCGACACACACATCTGGATCTGGTGGGTGCAAGACCTGCCCAAACTGTCCGCCGCTCAACTGGCGTACCTCCGCGCCGCCCCGCCGGACAGCTTGGGGGTGAGCGTGTACAGCGTGTGGGAGGTGGCCATGCTCGTGGACAAAGGGCGGATCACGTTTCAACGCCCCGTCGCGGACTGGGTGCGAATGGCCCTCTCGGTCCCCGACATCCAACTCCTCGACTTCACCCCCGACATCGCCATCGAGTCCATCTTCCTGCCCGGCTCGTTCCACAAAGACCCGGCCGACCGCATCCTCGTCGCCACCGCCCGCATCTTGGACATCCCCATCGTCACCCAAGACGCTAAGATTCTGGCGTACCCGCACGTCCGCTGCGCCCCGTGAGCCTCCCCGCATGACCCCGCTCGCCCCGTCCGACGCCACCGTCGTCGAGTTCGACGTCCGCACCGACGAGATGCTGGTGAACATGGGGCCGCAGCACCCGTCCACGCACGGGGTGCTCCGGCTGGAGTTGACCACCGACGGCGAGATGGTGAGTAAAGTCGTCGCCCACCTGGGCTACCTGCACCGCTGCGCGGAGAAGATCGGCGAGAACGTCACGCCCATTCAGTTCATCCCGTACACGGACCGGATGGACTACCTGGCCGCGATGAACATGAACCTGGCGTACTCGCTCGCCATCGAGAAGCTGTGCGGGATGGTGATCCCGGAAAAGGCCCAGGTGCTGCGGGTGCTCATCTGCGAGTTGAACCGCATCGCCTCGCACCTCGTCGGCATGGGGGCGTACGGCCTCGACCTCGGCAGCTTCAGCCCGTTCCTGTACGCCTTCCGCGAGCGCGAACAGATTCTCGACCTGTTCGAAGACGTGTGCGGCGCACGCCTGACGTACAGCTACCTGACCATCGGCGGCGCTCACGACGACCTGCCGGCCGGCTGGCTCGACCGCTGCAAACGCTTCCTCGAATACTTCAAGCCCCGCATCCCCGAATACCACGCGCTGCTCACGAACAACCACATCTTCGTGAAGCGGACGGCGAACGTCGGCGTGCTGAGCAAGGAGATGGCGCTGGCGTTCGGCTGCACCGGCCCCGTGCTGCGGGCGTCACTCGACAAACGCAACGGCGACCACGCCTGGGACCTCCGCAAGACCGAGCCGTACAGCGGCTACGATGGGTACGACTTCGACGTGCCCATCCCGCCGTTCGACACCGCCCCGCACGGGTCGGTCGTCGGCGACTGCTGGCACCGTTTCTATGTGCGGATGATGGAGGTGGTGCAGAGTATTCGACTTTGCGAACAAGCGATGGCGAAGTACGCGAAGCTGCAAGCCGAGTGGGAGACGGTGCAGAAGGAGTTCGGCGAAGAGGCGGCGAAAGACCCGAAGGGGAGCGCGTCACAGAAGCTGGCGGAACTCGCGCGGACCAAGTACAGTCACCGCGTCGAACCGCCCCGCACGCTCACCCCCGGCGAGGTGTATGTCGAGACCGAGTGCCCGCGGGGGCAGATGGGCTTCCACATCGTGGGCCGGCCGAACAAGGAGAACGTGCCGCTGCGTGTGCGGGCGCGGAGCGGCTGCTTCGGCAACCTGAGCGTGGTCGAGAAGCTGTGCCGCCACGTGCTCATCGGCGACCTGCCGAGCATCGTCGGCAGCCTCGACATCGTGATGGGCGAGATCGACCGCTAACGTTCCGCCCCGCGGAGCGTGGCGGCAACAATGTCGCCGCCACGCTCCGCGGGGCGGACTTCAACACGGAGGTATGTCATGCGAATCCTCTTCACGCTTCTTCTGACCGCGGGCGTCGTCTTCGCCAACGGTGCCCCGCCGCCGCAACCGCCCACGGGGAAGAAGACGATCCCCGTGGACGTGTCGGTGATCCTCGACAAGGAGGTGAAGGGGTACGTCTTGTACAGCAACATCTACCAGGGTGATCGAGAGCGTTTGGACGTGAATAGTGAGAAGGCAATGCCCGTCCCGAGGGACTTGCTCACGAGCTTGATCGCTCGGCACGGGACTGTCGTGTTTGCCGTGCCAGAAGTTCTGGAAGCGAAGTTAAAGAAGGCGGAAGAATGGGACAAGGTGCCGAAGGAGGACAAGGCGAGAATTCTACAGCACAAGTTCGACGGCTTTGCGTTCGTGGACAAATCGGATAAGCGGGAGCGGCTGGCGAAAACCTACCTCATCAAGAGCGTGGACGCCAAAGGCGGGATCAAGGCGGAGGAGGTGAAGGACGACCAGAAGGACGAGCCGAAAAAGCCCCTCGCGTTCACCGAACCTGGCGCGCTCGTCGGCGGCATCGCGCTGGCGCTGTCCGTCACCCTCGGCGGGCTGTGGCTGGCACGGCGGCGGAAGTAGGGCGGACGAGCGGGC
>JANNVG010001204.1:0-2704 GCA_031414395.1 Fimbriiglobus sp. | reverse complement strand
GTCCCCACCCGGTCACTCCGTTCCCGGTTCAACTGCTGACCCGGTCACTGCGTTCCCGGTTCAACTCTGGCCCCCGCTCCCTCGCGGTCGCGGCTCGTCAGGCGATCGGCAGTTGCGTGTCGGTGAACTCTTCCAGGCGGTCGCGGCGGACGGGTTGGCGGAGCTTGAGCAGGCCGCGGGCCTCGATCTGGCGGATCCGCTCGCGGGTGATGCCGTACTGGCGGGCCACCTCGTCGAGCGTGCGGGGGGTGCCGTCCTTCAGCCCGAACCGCAGTTCGATCACTTCCCGCTCCCGCTGGGCGAGGCTGCGGAGCACCTCGTGAATGCGGTCCTTCAGCAGTCGGGCGTCGGCCGTCTCGCCGGGGTTGATGACGTGCTGGTCGGACAGGAAGTCTTCGAGCGCCCGCTCGCCGTCGCCGCCGATCGGCTCGTGGAGGCTCACCGGCTGGCGGCTCATCTGGCGGAGCGACTTCATCTCGTCTTCGGTCATCTCGACGGCGGCGGCCAGTTCGGCCGGGGTCGGCTCGCGGCCCAGGTCGGCGGCCATCTTCACCCGCTCCCGCTCGATCCGGCCCAGTACCCCGACTTGGTGGCACGGCACCCGCACGGTGCGGGCGTGGTCGGCCAGCGCCCGCTGCACGCCCTGGCGGATCCACCAGGTGGCGTAGGTGCCGAACTTGAACCCCAGGCGGTACTCGTACTTGTCCACCGCCCGCATCAGCCCGCGGTTGCCTTCCTGGATCAGGTCGGAGAACGGCAGCCCGCGGTTGCGGTACGCCTTGGCGATGCTCACCACCAGCCGCAGGTTCGCTTCGGCCAACTCGCTGCGGGCCTGCTGGTACGCCTTCCGCCGCTTCCGCAGCACCTTCACCAGGGCGGCCAGCTCGCGGTGGGTCATGTGGACTTTGTTCTCGGCCTCGACCAACTCCGGCTTGCGGCTCGGCTGGTCTTTCACCGCCCGCACCAGCCGGCTCATCTCGTCGGCGTGGTCGTTCAGGTCGTCCACCCACCGCTCGATCAGTTCGGTGCGGGGGGACAGTTCGGTCATCAGCTTCCGCATCTTCCGCAAGCGGCGGAGGCGGCACCGCTGCCACGAGCGGACGACTTCGGCCGAGGCGGTCGGGCCGGGGCGGTCGGTGAAGTCGCGGACTTCCTTCACCAGCAGGTGCCGCACCGTCTCCAGGTGCGGCTTCATGCGGTCGATGATCTGCTGGCGGCTGAGGGCCATGGCCTCGTCGGAGTACACGTCGATGGTCGGGTCGAGGGCGGTCTGGCCGGCGGCCACCTTCTCGAACTGCTGGCGGGCGCGGCCGAGCACGTGGGCGGCGGTCAGTGCGGCCTGGCGGAACCGCGTGCGGCGGGCGTCCAGTTTCCGCGCCAGGGTCTGCTCCTGGTCTTTGTTCAACAGGCGGATGGCGCCCATCTGGCGGAGGTACAGGCCGAGCGCGTCGTCTGCGCCGGGGCCGTAGTCGTCGGTCTTGGCCGGGGCCTCGTCTTCCTCGTCGTCGTCGCGGGCGCGGGCGGACTTGGCGCCGCCGTAGACCTCATCGGTCGTGCGGGCGTCGGCGTCAGTCGGCTTTCGAGTCGTCGTCAGGGTCATGTTTCAATCCGCCCCTCGCCGAACCGAGGGGAAACAGAAGTACGCACCGCCGGCCCGACTCGGAAGACCCTGAGTCGGTCAGCGAATCCGCGAGGATTGAGGAAGCCCGGACTTCGCCGCCGGTTCCGGGCGGTGGCGAAACGGGAACCGAAAGTTGTACGGTCGGTCCGTTGGGGCGGCTACGACCGATTCTTCCGTGTGACCGGGTCGGGGAGCAAACGACCGCCGATGCCGGGAACACACAGAGTAGTATACCCGACAACTCGCGGCGCTTGCGAGCGAAAAATCCCCGAACCGACATTCCTTTCCGAGTCGGCCCGGATTCCCGGTCCGGCACACGCCGTCCGGTCGCTACGGGCGCCACCCGCGGCACCAATTCCACTGGCGGTCTGGCGGCGGTGGTGTCATGCTCTCCCCATGCGTCATAAGGTTCCTAGCTTCGGCCCGGCCGCCCGTCGCCCGCACTCGGCTCGTCCGGTTGACAGAGAAGTAAAGGATCGGTTGAGGTTCACGCCGGAGGTGAGGGAAAATTCACCCCCGCACCCGTTCGGCCGGGATGCGGCGCTCGCCCGCCTCGAAGCCGCGCTCTTCCTCGCCGACGAACCGCTCCCCGCCCGCAAGTTGGCGGACGCCGCCGGTCTGCCGGACGGCCACGCGGCACGTCGTCTGGTTGAGCGACTGCGGGCGCTGTATGCGGACGACAATTCTTCATTCCAAATCGAAGAACTCGGCGGCGGGTATCAGTTGCTCACCCGCCCGGCCTACCACCCGTGGCTGTTGCGACTCCGCCGCACCGGGCAGGACGTGCGCCTGACGCCCGCCGTGCTCGAAACGCTCGCCGTCATCGCGTACAAGCAGCCGATCACGCGGGCCGACGTGGACACCCTGCGGGGCGTGGCCTGCGCCGAATTGATTCGCCTGCTCATGGAGAAGGGGCTGGTGCGGGTGACCGGCCGGCACGACTCGCTCGGCCGACCCCAACTGTACGGCACGACCAAGCGGTTCTTGCAGGCGTTCGGGATGAACACGCTCGCGGACTTGCCGGAGGTGGAGAGCTTGAAGCGACCCACATCGTGAAGACCTCACCCCCCGTCCCCCACACCC
>JANNVG010001203.1:0-3086 GCA_031414395.1 Fimbriiglobus sp. | reverse complement strand
CGAGGTCAGTTAGAGTGTGGTGAGTGCGGTGATTACCGGCTGCTGCTCGACGGTCGTCAGTTTCTCGCACGTGGTCAGGTCGAGGGTGGTGAGGGCGGAGATTCCCCGCAGCGGCTCCACCGTCGTCAGTTGGCGGCACCCGGACAGGTCGAGCGAGGTGAGGGCGGACAGGCCCCGCAGCGGCTCCACCGTCGTGAATTGTTGATTGCGTCTATATTGTTCTTGTTCCCATTTCCACTCAATCCCGTCGGCTGTCACAACTGGCCGGAGATTTCCCAGCGCCAGCACCTTCAGTTTGGTCAGCGTTCCTAGCTCGGCCGGCAGATCGGCCAGCGGCAGGTCGCCGAGGTCAAGCACTTCTGCGTCGGTCTCCTTCGCGTGACGGATGCGGCGGAGGGCTTCGGCGTGGGCGTCGTCCGCGGTCATGGGCGTCTCAGTGGCGGCAGTAGGTGAGATTCTACCCGCCCGGAGTGCCAAGCGGAGATGGTTTTCGTCGGCCGATGGCATGGGCCATTTCGTCGTAAGTGCTTGGCCGGTATGGGATCTTCTTCGTTCAGGACATGATTCCACGGAAGGGTGGAGGGGAGTGGAAAGAACCATCCGTGGTCACTCCACCAGTCGCGCATCCGCAAACGTCACGTCGTCTTGCACGTCACCGCCGGGGCCGAAGTCGATGAGGAGGGTCAACTCCTTCGCCTTCGTCACGTCGAGGCTGACCGCCTTCACGCCGGCGGCGAAGGTGAGGCCGTCGAGCTTGTGCGGCTTGCCGTCGATCAGAATGGTGATGTCCACCGCCCCGCGCTGGCCGGTCGCCGCGTCCAGCCCCACCGCCGCCTCGAACCGCTTGTACTTGCCGCCCAGGTCGTAGGTCAGCGTCGTCTTCGAGTGCAGACCCAGCCCTTTCGCAAACACCTCCTCGCCGCGGTCGGTCTTCAGCCGCAGCGGGTTCCCCTTCACGCTCTTGTCCGCCGCCCACGGCCACGCCACCGCCCCGAACGCTTCTTCTTTCGCCGCCTTCGGCTTCAGGTCGCTCAGGTAGGTGGCCTTGCCGCCGAGCACGTCCACGGCGATCACGTCGGTCAGCGGGAGTGTCAGTTTGCCGCCGGTGAGCGTAGTCGCTTCGAGTGTCTTGCCGTCCGCTGACACCGCACTGACACTGACGCGCGAGCCGTCGGACGTGGTGACGCGGGCGAACGCCCCCTTCGGCTTCTTCACCCGCGCCAGACTCGGGTCGAAGGCGACGGCGGAGACGGCCGAGCGGGGGTACGAGGTGGGCGACTTCTCGCCGACCGGCTTGAAGCGGATGACGCCAGTGTCGTCGCCGGTGAGCTTGTCCACCGAGCCGCGAACCACGTCGCCGTTCTTCAGCAGCAACGCATCTTGCTTCTTGGTGGCGTCGAACCAGGAGTAAGCGGCGGGGTCGGCCGGGGTGTCGGCCGGCGGGTCGGTGAACCAGACGGCACTGAGGGCGGTGAGCGGCAGCGCGAGCGGCTGCGAAGTGCGGGCCGCGCCGAACCGCACGCCGATCGTGACCGACACATCACCGTCGGCGGTCAGGTCGGTGATGCAGAGGGTGTCACCGTTGGCGAGCCGCACGTGCGCGGTGGCGGGCAGCGCAGGCAGAGGTTTGGTGTGCTGGCGGAGCGAGATTAACTCGCCGGCAGGGACGGTGCCGTCCGGGTCGGTGAGCGTGACGGCGAAGTCGGCCGACAGCTTGGCGAGGGTGCCGGCCTTGTCGGTCGGGTCGGTGCCGTGAGCGACGAACAGCGGGGCCGGGGCGGGGTCGGCGGCCAGTGCCAGGGCGAGCAGCGTCGGGAGCATGGGCGAAGTCCGTGCTGTTTTCTCTAGCGGTCACGGCTCGTGGGGGTAAAATACCCGACACCACCACAACCCACAGTACAACGATACGCCTCGATCTCATGAAATACGGCGACCTCTTTGAACTCGTGCGGCAAACGGCAGTCTTTTGCCACCGGCAAGGGGCGGGATACGCGCAGCAGAGTGTGGTTCTCCAACGAGTTGGCCAACAACTCGCCCGTAGCGGTCAGCGAGCGCGTGTCAGCGACAGCCAAATTCTGACCTGCTGGCACGACCTGTTCCTCTCGGGCGACCTGTCGTGGGGATACGATCTCGACAACCCGAACGCCCCCTTCTTCCACGTTCCCGAACCCGACGATGACCGAGCGAGCCGCCTCCGGCCCGTCTCTCTCTTGCGTCAACCGGGGTAGTGGCATCCGATGGATATCACGTTTGGTGATGCAGTCATCTCTTGGCGGGAAACGCGATACTCCTGTGTCAATCGCCTCGGTGCGGGCGGGGCTTCGACAGTGTACACGATGCTAGCCACGTCCGGGGTGGTGAAAGGAAACCTGTTCGCGGTCAAGTTCTTCGACGCTCAGGGCAAGGGCGAAGGTTGGCACTTGAACTTCATGAAGGAGGTTCACTTTCTCCGCGGCTGTGACCACCCGAACGTCGCTAAAGTGTTCGACGAAGGCATCCACGACTCGACGTTCCCGTTCGTCGTGATGGAGTTGATGGACGGCAGCTTGCACGAGGCGTATCGTCGCGACATCCGGTTTGATGACTGCCGCAAAATATCGATTGTGGTCCAACTGCTTTCGGCCCTGAACTACCTCTCGCGCCTCGACCCGCCAGGCGTCCACTGCGACATCAAGCCGCAGAACATCCTGTTCAAGGGGAAGTCTTGCGTGTTGAGCGACTTCGGGTTGGTCAAACTCCTCCACACCGAGACCCCACCGGATGAGTGGGATTCCCCCAAAGGAAGTTTGCCTGTAGCTACCATGTACCGCCCGCCGGAGTTGGTTCAGTACATGCGAGATGGTACGCCACTTCCGCCTGCGAGCGACGTCTTCCAACTCGGCCTCGTCGCCGCAGAACTGTTCACCGGTCAGAATCCGCTCAACACCAGAGGGGGAGCAAGGCGGGTGGAGTTGAACCCGCTCGCCGCCGTACCAGGCCGGCACGGGGCGACCGTTTCTACCCTGCTCACAGACATGCTTGTAGTCGATCAGCACGACCGTATCTCCGCCAGGGATGCGCTCCTATTGTGGCAAGAGTTGTTGCTG
>JANNVG010001202.1:0-1854 GCA_031414395.1 Fimbriiglobus sp. | reverse complement strand
ATCGAAAACAGCAACTGCAGTCAGATGGCCGAGGCTTTCGCCCGCATTCATGGCGGCGACGGCGTGGATGCCCACTCGGCCGGGTCGCGGCCCTCCGGCAAAGTGAACCCGAGGGCGATCCAGTTCATGGCCGAGAAGGGGTACGACCTTTCCACTCACGGATCGAAATCTCGTAACACTTCACCCTCCTGAACTCGCGTCCGTGGGCAGGGGCGGCAGTTTCCCGGTGGTGGTGTAGGTTCGCAGGGCGGCTTCGAGGGTGGCGATCGGGTCGAGGCCGCGGAGTTTCAGAGTCCGGAAAATGCTCATGAGCACGCTGCGGGTTTGCGCCCCTTTTTCGCTGCGGTTGCCGTAGCTGAGCTTGCGCATTTCGACCGCGGGGCGGATCGTGCGTTCGGCGTGGTTGTTGTCCGAGGGCACGCCTTCGATCTCGACGAAGGTGAGCAGGTCGGGGCCGTGTTTGAACAGCCGCTTGGCCAGTCGAACGGCGTGCGGGTTCGTCCACGCAGCGACCGCCAGGTCGGTCATCCGCGTGTCCAGATCCAGAACTTTCCGGTCGAACGATCCCGGCTTCAACTGTTCGCGACGGGCTGCCAGGTTCACCGCGTCGCGATAAATTCGCCGGAGTTTCTCGGCGAATTCGGGCCAATCCTGCTTCGCCTGCGGCCCTTTGTCGATCTCTTTCAACTCGCGCAGCAGGTGGGGCCAGCACTTCTGCGCGGTGCGAGACATGCCGATGTAGGCGGCCCAGAAGTCGGTCACCAGGGTGCCCTGGAACTCGCCGCCGAAGAACTCGTCCAAGACGTCGCGGCCGCGGCTGTTGTCGATGAGGTAGTAGGTTTCCCGCTGAGTGGTGAAGCACCAGAGCCACCACGTCGTCCCGTCGACGCGCCAGCCGGTCTCGTCGGCGTGCAAGACGCCGGACTTCAGGCAGAGGTCGCGGATGGACTGATACCAGGGGTCGAGGATGGCGGCGAGTCGGTGCCAGATTTCGGTGACGCCGCCGTCGGTCAGCTTGAAGTGCAAGTGGGCGTTGAAGACGCTGAGGATGCGGCTGGTGGTCAGTCCGAGGTCGTAGTGGAACCAAGCGGACAATACCGTGGCGCGGTGGCCGAGGGTGGAGTTGGGCAAGGCGTCGGGCACGACCGGCTCGACTTGCTTTTTACACTTCGGACACCAGTCGCGGTGGATGGTGTGTTCGGTGACTTCGGGCTGGATGTCCGCGGGGATGTCTTCGACGATGCGGGTGCGCTTGCGTCCAGTGCGGACGAGGTGGCCCCGGCAATCGGGGCAGCAGGGGGCCTCGTGCTCGACGAAGCGATCGGGCTCGGCCTCGGGACGAGACTTCCCCGGATGTCCGGGTTTGGCCCCGCGTTTTTTGGGCTTGGGGGGTTCGGCGGTCGGCTTGAGGAAGGGCGGGATCGCCCCCGAGGGCGTGTGCGGCCCGACGAGGGGCACGCCGCCGGATTTGAGCAGCGCCGAGAGTTCGAGGAGTTGGAAGAGCAGCGTCCCGCGGTCGTGCGGGAGGGCGTCGTCGAGTTGGCGTTCGGTCACCGTCCCGTTGCGGAACGCGGCGACGAACGCGGGGTCGAGGGCCGAAAACGTCGCGGACGGCGTCATCCCACCGTCGTAACAAACGGAGGCGGAAGGCGCAAGGGGAGTTCACGAGGGTGAGGTATTACGCCAGGCGAATGCGCCTGTCAAGTCAATCGTTGAACTCCAAAAACACCTCCAACCCAAGGCCTTTCGGCCCCGGGGTGGAGTGCGCTAACCTCTCGCGGCGTTAAACGGCCGCGAGGGTTCGCTTCGGTTTGTTGCGGACCGGCGTATCCGTTGCGCCTGTCAAGTCAATCG
>JANNVG010001201.1:0-5730 GCA_031414395.1 Fimbriiglobus sp. | reverse complement strand
CGCCGGTTCACCAGATCGACGAGCAGGCCACCCGCCCATCACCCGCTACCATCACTGAACCCACACGAGCCGCCGACATGCCCCGCGCCGACGCCTACCCCGCTCTCGTGTCCCACTTCCGCGAGCTGAGCGTGCTGCAATCGTGCTCGTCCGCCCTCGGCTGGGACCAGCAGACGTACATGCCCAAAGGCGGGGCGGCGTACCGCGGCGAACAACTGGCACTGCTGGCGAAGGTGTGCCACGCCCGCGCCACCGACCCGCGAATCGACGAGTGGCTGAACACCGCGGAGGTGGCCCCGGACTCCGCGGAGGCGGCGAACGTCCGCGAGTGGCGGCACGGGTACGACCGCGCCACCAAGTTGCCGGCCCAACTGGTGGAAGAGCTGGCTCTGGCCACGAGCGCGGCACACGAGGCGTGGGAGACGGCGCGAGCGGACGACACGTTCGACACGTTCCGCCCGCACCTGTCGCGGGTTCTGGAGTTGAAGAAGGAAGAGGCTCAGGCGGTTCAGTCTTCCACTCCGCACTCCGCACTCCACAATCCCCACTTGTACGACGCCCTGCTCGACGAGTACGAACCGGGCTGCACTACGGCTGAACTGAAGACGCTGTTCGCCGAGCTGTCCGCCGCCCTCGTGCCGCTCATCCGCCAACTCGCCGACCGCCCGCTGGCCGACACGTCGTGCCTCCGCCGCGAGTTCCCCATCGACCGCCAGAAGTGGTTCGCCGAGAGCGCGGCAGAAGCCATCGGATTCGACTTCCGCGCCGGTCGGCTCGACACCACCGCCCACCCGTTCTGCTCCACGGTCGGGCCCGGCGACTGCCGCCTGACCACGCGGTACAACCCGCGGTTCTTCAACGAAGCCTTCTTCGGCGTGCTGCACGAGGCCGGGCACGGCCTGTACGAACAGGGGTTGCCAACCGAAGCGTTCGGCACCCCGTGCGGGTCGTACTGCTCGCTCGGCGTTCACGAGTCGCAATCTAGACTGTGGGAGAATCAGGTGGGGCGGAGCGCGGCGTTCTGGCAGCACTGGTTCCCGCGGCTGAAGCAGGCGTTCCCCGGTACGTTGTCCGACGTGACCGCCGACACGTTCGTGAACGCCGTCAACGCCGTGTCACCGTCGCTCATCCGCGTGGAGGCCGACGAGGCGACGTACAACCTGCACATCGCCATCCGCTTCGAACTCGAAGTGGCGCTGATCGGCGGCGACCTGAGCGTGGCCGACCTGCCCGGCGCGTGGAACGACGCCTACGAGAAGTCGCTCGGCGTCCGCCCGCCGTCCGACGCCACCGGCTGCCTGCAAGACATCCACTGGAGCTTCGGCGGGTTCGGCTACTTCCCCACGTACACGCTCGGGAATCTGTTGGCGGCGCAACTCTTCGCCACGGCCACAGCGGTGTTGCCGGACCTGAACACGTCCATCGCACGGGGGGATTGCGCGCCCCTCCTGAACTGGTTGCGGGAACACATCCACCGGCACGGCCGACGGTTCCGCGCGGGCGAGCTGTGCCGAAATGCCACCGGCGTTCCGCTCACGGCAAAACCGTTCCTCACCTATCTCTCCGGAAAATTCGGCACAACCCCACCCGTGAGCTAGGGTTGACAGCCCTTGCGTTCCGCCCGCGTGCCGCATCTATGACCCCCACCCCCGCCATCCCGTTGCCCGCACTGCCCCCGGAAGTGGAGCCGGACACGGCCGACACCATCCGCGGGCAGAACGAAGACACCAAATCCATCGGCCACATTCGCCGGGCCATCGCCGAACACGTGGCCGCCCAGGATTCGGAGGTGCCCACCAACGTGCCCGTGCCGGCCGTGGGCGACGTGGTGGGCCGCGTGACGCTCACCGAAGCGCTCGGCAGCGGGGCGTCGTGCTTCGTGTACCGCGGGTGGGACGAGCCGTCGCAGTCGTCGGTGGCCGTCAAGATCATGAACTGGGCGAACACGTTCGACCGCTCGGCCGCCATGCGACAGATGCGCACCGAGGCGGCGGCGCTGGCCCGCGTGAACCACCCGCGGGTCGTCCGCTTTCACGACTTCGGGTTCGACCCCCGCTGGCCGTACATCGTCACCGAGTTCATCGACGGCCGGCCGCTCGGCGACCTGATCCGCGGGGGCGGGCTGCCGCTCAACTGGTCGATCTACATCATCTCGCAGATGGTGGACGCGCTCGGGGCGGTGTGGCGGGCCGGGCTGGTCCACCGCGACATCAAGCCGGACAACATCCTGGTCGAGCCGAACGGGCTGGCGAAGTTGATCGACTTCGGGCTGGCCAAGCAGCCGGTGTTGCAAGCGATGGCCCCGCAACAGGTCGGGCCCGAGCTGGCCGGCACCGCCTCGTACCTGGCCCCCGAGCAGGCGCGGGACGCCAGCGTGGTGGACCTGCGGGCGGACATCTACGCGCTCGGCGTGACGTTCTTCGAGGCGCTCACCGGGCGGCTGCCGTTCGACGGCCGCAACCGCATGCAGCACATCTTCCACCACCTGAACACCCTCCCGCCGTCGCCGATCACCTTCAACCCGCAGGTGCCCCCGCTGGTGGCCGACCTGTGCCTGTGGATGCTGGTGAAGAACCCGGCCGAACGGCCGCAAGACTACGACGACCTGCGGCAGGCGTTCGACGCGGTGGCGGGCGGGTGACGCGATTGCGGATTGCGGAGTGTGGATTGCGGAATGAGAAGCCGAGGGGAGAGGAGCTAACCACAGAGGCACAGAGAAGGCAAGAGGGAGTTCGGTGTCTTTCGACTCGCTTCAGATTTCTCTGTGTCTCTGTGCCTCTGTGGTTAGTCCTTTTTCCCGTCGCGCCACCTGCGGCGTGCTGGCTTCCATACCGTACTCCCGCGCCGCACTCCGCACTTGAATCCCCCTGCCGAATCCATTTCCTGACTGCATGTTCGTGCCGGACTCACCGGCCGCGGATCTTTCCTTCGGAAGGCGTTCGCTCATGGCGGAATCGACTCGCGGGCGGCTGGCCATTGTGGTCGGCGGCGGCCCGGCTCCGGGCATCAATGGGGTCATCAGCGCGGTGACCATTGAGGCCGTCCACCGCGGGCTGGAAGTGGTCGGCATCCGCCAGGGGTTCAGCTCGCTCGTCGGCGACAGCCCGAAGTCGGTGCTGCTGAGCGCGTCCGAGGTCGGCCCGTGGTACAACCGCGGCGGGTCGATCCTGGGCACCAGCCGCGTGAACCCGGCCAAAGACCCGGCACACATGGCGAACGTGCTGGCCAACTTCGAGAAACTGGGCGTCAAGTACCTGGTCACCATCGGCGGGGACGACACGGCGTACAGCGGCTCTCAGGTGTACGCGCAGGCGGGCGGGCGGATCAAAGTGGCCCACGTGCCGAAGACGATCGACAACGACCTGCCCCTGCCCCCCGGCATCCCCACGTTCGGGTTCGAGACGGCCCGTCATTATGGGGTGCAACTGGCCCGCGCCCTGCACGAGGACGCCCGCACCACCGGCCGCTGGTACCTCGTGGTGAGCATGGGGCGGGCGGCCGGCCACCTGGCCCTGGGCATCGGCAAGGCGGCGGCGGCCACCCTCACCATCATCCGCGAGGAGTTCCGCGACCGGCCTCTCACCCTCAACGGGCTGTGCGACATCATCGTCGGGTCGATGGTCAAGCGGAAGGTGGAGGGGAAGAGCTACGGGCTGGTGGTGCTGGCCGAGGGGCTGATCGAGGCCATCGGCCAGCAGGGGCTGATCGACGCCATCGGGAAAGAAAACCTGCACATGTACGGGAAGATCGAGACGGACCCGCACGGGCACCTGCGGCTGGGCGAGATCGAGTTCGGGCGGATCGTGCGGGAACGGCTGGCCAAGCGGATGGAGCCGCTCGACCTGAAGAGCACCATGATCGACAAGGACCTGGGGTACGAGCTGCGGTGCGCCGACCCCATCCCGTTCGACGCCGAGTACACCCGCGACCTGGGGTACGGGGCGGTCAAGTTCCTGCTGTCGCCGGACGCCGGGCAATTCGGGGCGATCGTGAGCGTGGTCGGCGGGCAACTCCTGCCGCTCCGGTTCCAGGACATGATCGTGCCCGAGACGAAGCGGATGAAGACCCGCGAGGTGGACATCACCAGCGTGACGTACGAGTGCGCCCGCCAGTACATGACCCGCCTGGAGGCCGAGGACTTCGCCCACCCGGACAGGCTGACCCTGCTGGCCGCCGCCGCCAAACTGACCCCCGACCAGTTCCGCGAGCGGTTCGAGAAGCTGGTGTGAGTACCGGCTTCGTGAGAGTGCGCGAGCCGGCGGTGCGGTAAGATGTCTCAGGTAATCCGCAACGGTATGGGAGACCGTCGATGGACCGAGCGACGTTCACCGCGACGATCCAAGCGTTACAGAACCGCAGGCCGTTCGAGCCGTTCACGGTGGCTTTGGTGGACGGGGATCGGTACGAGGTTGACCGCCCGAACACCCTTGCCCTGGGCGACGGCATGGCCGTCCTCATCGCGCCGGGAGGTGTGCCGGTGTTCTTCGACCACGAGGGTGTCAGCCAAGTCATCGGCGAGCTGTCGGGGCGTGGGGCCGAGGCATCTTGACACTGCGCCGTCTCAAGAACTTCCCCCGGTGACTGACGGCGGTGGGCACAGAGTGCGGTGTCAGTGTTCGGCTACGGGGCCGTTCGCTGATGGTGACGGGTAACACTGAATTCCGCATCACAGTGAGGCGGATCGGCGCACAACCGGGCACCCCGCCCGCCGTGCTAATTCCGAGTTCGGCGGCCGGAGGGCTTCGCGGTGGGAAGCGAATGGCGTGAACACCCGAAGCTCAGGGGCCGGTTCCTCCCGGACCACCCGGACGACCTCCAGGTGTTCGTCCACGATGGCGGGCCGCGCATCACCCGCAATCCGTCCGAGGCGGTCTGGGTCACCGTCACGGGCGTGGACAGCGAGGTGTTTCGGGGCCGCGTCCTGAACCAGCCGCATAACCTCCAAAGCGTCCGCCAGGGCAGCGAGATCAAGTTCGTCGTCGCGGACGGGGCCGAACACCTCGTCATGGTCACGGACAAGTACCTCCACGAGCGCGGGGCGTGGGTCATCCACCCGTGCCACAAGTGCGGCTTCTCTGAGCTATTTGACGCCCCGTCGGACCTCATCCGGGTGGTGTTCCCGAACCAGCCGGCGGGTGCCGAGATGAGTATGTTCAGCGCCTTTTGCCCACTGTGCGGCGGTGTCCAGGGCGTGGAGTCGCGCGCCAATCCGGCGTCGGTCGTCAGCGAGGCAGCTCCCGCCGTGACAGCCCCCAAGCGTCCCTGGTGGCGGTTCTGGGGATAGCGCCCGTGGCCTAACCCGGCGCTGAACCGGACCCGGCCATGTGGTTCGTTTTGTGCTGCATCCCGCAAATCCGTGTCGTTACTTTGGATCGCGGCCGGGCTGCTGAGCTGGGTTGTTCGGCGGCGGACGCCGCGGGTGCCTGCTGCGGTTTGTCCTTCTCCCCTTTCGCCCGCTTGTTGACCTTCAGTTCACGAACACCAGGAGTCCGCACCGAAGCCGCGGAGCGGCGACCGATGTTAGCCAGGGGTGGAGCGAGCCGCAGGCGAGCGGAACCCCTGGTACCAGTCCCCCACGACAACAGCCCCGGAGGGGCGACAGACCCGACTTCTGTCGCCCCTCCGGGGCTTGTTCCATTTTCGCATCGGTTCCAGGGGTTCCGTGGCTCGCGCCGCTAGGCGCCACCCCCCCAGGCGAACCGCGGGGGGCCCGCCCCGGGGTCGGGGGGG
>JANNVG010001200.1:0-6946 GCA_031414395.1 Fimbriiglobus sp. | reverse complement strand
CGACGATCTTGGTGCCGTCGATCATCTCCGAGCTGGCGTCGATCTTCGGGTCGTTCTTCTCGATGCGGCCTTTGTACCCGAAGCCTTCTTGTTCGCGCCACTCGCCGGCCGCGTTGAAGTTCTCCAGCGCGAAGCCGAGCGGGTCGATCTTGTTGTGGCAGCGGGCGCACTGGTCGAGCGTGCGGTGGATCTCGAGTCGCTTCCGCACGGTGGCTTTGTCGATGCCCGGCACCTTCGGGGCGATCTCCCCGGCGTTCGCCACCGGCAAACCGGGGTCGATGCCCATGAGCGTTTTCATGATCCAGGTGCCGCGCTTCACCGGCGACGTGCGGGTGCCGTTCGACGTGATCGTCAGCACGCTCGCCTGCGTCGGGATGCCCCCGCGATGCACGCCGTCCGGCACCTTCACCTTGCGGAAGTCGTCGCCCTTCACGCCGTCGATGCCGTAGAACCGGGCCAGCCGCTCGTTGATGACGACGAAGTCCGACTTCACGAGCGTCGTCGCCGGGTGGTCGTATATCAGCACCTCGCGGAAGAACGCTTCGCTCTCCTTCACGATGCTGGTTTCCAGGTGCCGGTCGTACTGCGGGAAGAGGTCCACCGCGGGCGGATTGTTGCCCACTTCGCGGAGGCCGAGCCACTGCCCGGCGAAGTTGGACACGAACGCTTCGCTCTTCTTGTCCTTCAGCATCCGTTCGAGTTGCTTCAGCCGCTCCTTCTTGTCCGCCAGCTTGCCCGCGTCGGCCAGCTTCATCAACTCGTCGTCGGGTGTGCTGCTCCACACGAAGTAGCTGAGCCGGGCGGCGAGTTCGTGGTCGGTCAACCTGCCCCCATCGCGGCTCGGCTCGGCCAGATACAGGAAGTGCGGCGACACCAGCACCGCCGTGAGCGGCCGTTTAATGGCCTCCACGAAACTCGCCCCGTCCTTCTTCGCCGCGTCGAAGTGCTTCAGCTTGGCGCTCACCTCGTCGTCCGTCACCGGCCGGCGGTACGCCTTCCGCATGAACTTCGCCAGCACATCCGCCACGTACTTCCGCTCATCGGATTTGCGAGTCGGGCTGTCGAACAAGATGGCGGTGTGCGACCTCGGCGGCCACGCATCGAACACCGGCCCCTCCACCTCGAACCAGTCGATCATCGCTTCCGGGCGGGCGAACTCGTCCTTCCCCTGTATCCAGAAGTTCTCAAGCACCCGCGGGATGGAGTAGGCGTAGTCGAACCCGACGCCGGCCGACTCGGTGGCGAACCGGGCGGTGAACTCGTGAACCTTCGGCTTGTCGGGCGTGCCGTCGAGATCGAACTCGGCCACCGTGCGGGGCTGCGGGCCGAGTTGGAGTGTGAGCCGCAACCGCGCCGACCCGTACCCGTACATGCGATCCGTCTTGAAGTGCCCCACGTCCCGCTCGTACTGCTCGTCGTGGTACTTCTTCCCCTTCGGGTTCTTCTCCGTCTGCTCGTCGCGGCGTTTGGCCAGAATCGCCTCCGCCGACTTCACCACCGCGTCACGGTCCGGCACCCGACCCGCCGCACTCACGCGGATGACGTACTCGCCCGCCACCGGCACGCGGAAGTCGCGGGCACCCACGCCCTTGTCCCAACTGTCGTGGTGGATCACCACCCACTCGCCTTCTTGAGTGTTGTTGCTCCCGTTCACGATGGGGTTGTTCTTCGCGTCCAACCGCAGCCGCGTGCGGTCGGCCGGCCCCGCCTTCGGGTCGAACCGCCACTTCACCGCCTTCGGCTGCTCGCCCTCCACCAGCGCACGGTCGAGTATCTGCTTGGCCGCACTCAGGTACGTCTCGACGTGCAGGGGGCTGAGGGTGAGCGCCCCGCCGTTGTTGTCGAACCCGCCGGCCGGCGGGTCTTGCGGGAAGCCGCTCACGTCGAAGTCGATGCCCAACAGGTCGCGGACGGTGTTCTTGTACTCGGCCCGGTTCAACCGCCGCAGCACCACCGCCGACCCCCGCCGCGACAGCTCCGCCCGCACCGCCTGTTCGGTACTCCAATCGACCACGGCCGCCACCTCCTTCGCCGTCGGCTGCTTCTCCTTCTTGGGCGGCATCTCGTGGCTGTTCAACACGTTCACCACCTCGTTCCACTTGCCCTTCGCGGTCAGGTCGGTGAAGTCGTTCGGGAACGCCTTGGCGTCGACCGCGAACTCGCCTTTCGGCTTGGCCCCGGTGTGGCAGGTGTTGCAGTAGGTGGCGAAGAACGGGGCGACGGTCTTGGCGTACCCGGCGGCATCGGGGGTGACGGCGGGCTTCTCTTGGGCGAACGCGACGGCGACGACGAACAGAGCGGACAACGTAAGGGTGACGCGCATGACGGCGGTTCGGTGGGGAGTGGGCCAACCGCGGGAATCTTACACTCCGCCTTGCTCCCCTGCGACCGTCGGCTATATTTCCTACAGCACATTCCCCTGTAGCTCAGCGGTAGAGCAGCCGACTGTTAATCGGCTGGTCGTTGGTTCGAATCCAACCGGGGGAGCTTCCAGACCCCACGAATTCCCCAGGATTCGTGGGGTTTCTTCGTTTCCGGCCGGTGAACGCACGTCCACTTTTGGTTGCTCTGGTTGTCGAGAATCGCCACCCCGCGCCCCAAGTGGCGTCCCAAGCGAGGCTGTCAGGCCGGGGAGGACCAGCATCTTGGCCATCACGCCCGACATCTCACCCCCGAACTTCGCGTAGATGTTGCTGGTGAGTTTCGGGGTGGAGTGGTCCAACACCCGTTGCACCTCGGGCAGCGACACCCCGCCGGACAGGAGCAGGTACGCCGTCTGAATCCGGAGCGAGTGAAAATCGAACTCCGACCCGGTCGCATCCTTGTACGGCAACTTGGCGGCAGTCAGGTCGTGGCGGAGCAGTTGGGCGGTGCGGAGGAACGCCCGGCCGGGGAAGATGTGTCGGCCGGGCGTGCGGGTCTTCAGCCACTCGCCCAGGGCACTGGCGATCTGCGGGTGAATGCCGACGCCGTGAGCGCCCTTGTTCTTTTGCATCCGGGCGGTGGAGTACACGGCGACCGGGACGCCGCCCTTCCAGGTGAACGCCTCGGGGGTGAGTTGGGTGAGCGCCCCGGCCCGGAGGCCGGTGTAGCCGCCGAGCGTGTAGAGCATCGCCCGGTCCACCCCATCGAGCATCTGCACCACCTCGGCCGACTGGCGGGTGGTCGCCACCAATTTGGTGAAGTCTTCGGCCGTGATCGAACGCCGGGACTTCGTGCGGTGGGGGGCCTCGTTGACCGTGACCAGTCCGTCGAACGGGTTCACCTGCAACCGCCGGGCGGTCCTCATCCACTTCCCGAACGCCTTCAGCGTGACCACCCACAGGTTGCGCGTCCGGATCGAGTATGGTTTCCCATGGCCCCGCTCCCCTTCCCCCGGCCCGGCCCGGCGGTCGTCTTCCAGTCTCTTGGCCAGCGTGTCGCAGTTCACCGCCGCCGGGGTGGTGAGCCGGTGCCGGGCGAGCAGGTCGTTCAACATCCGCTTCACCTCCTTCCGCCGCTTCGCCCCCGTGCCCGTCGTCTTCTCCAAGTGGTCCAGGTAGTCGTCCACGTGCCGAACGAGGTGGAGCTTCCCGCCCGGCGCGTCGGGGATGGCTCGTCCCTCTTGAACCGCTCTGCCCTTCTGCTCGGCGTCAATCGCGGAGGACAGCGCGGCGGCGCGGGTGCCGAATGTGGGCGTCTTCTTCCTGACCCCGGTGTGGTCGCGGAAAAGCCCCACCCACCGCCCCACCGCCGTCCGCCGGCACTTCCCGCTCGGCAGGATGAGCGCCTCCACCCGCTGCCCTTTGCGGTCCAGCCAGCAAGCAAACCGCTGTCCGCCCTTCTCCTTGATAGTCGCTTCGGCGGGCACCACTTGCGTGAACGTTGGTCGCTCGACACTGGCCATTGGGACCCCTCAGATTTTTTTCGGATTTGTTGCTCGCCGCGCGCTGTGGCTTGCCCATGATCGCCGGCGTGACGCACCGAGTACCCACTCCGGGAATGCGGGCGCAATGTTGACGCCACAAAGTGAGGTGAACTGTGACCGAAGGGGATGTTGCGACCGAGTTGAGAGCGATGAAGGATGCGATCGTCCGGTTGGAAGCCACGGTGCGGGCGAAGGTGGCCTCCCCCGTCGTCTCGTTGTCCACCGCCGAGGCCGCGAAAATCATGGGCTGCTCGCTGACGACGGTGCGGCGCTACATGGATCGCGGGCTGTTCAGCGACGTGCGGGCCGGCCGCAAGAGCGGGTCCCCGTGGAAGTTGCTAGCCGACGAGGTGGACGATTTGAGATTCGAAGGGGAGGACTCACTCGGCAAGTTCCGCGAGGCGATGGGCCGGGCATGACGGAGCGGGATGGAAATTCCAAACTGCTCCGTCACCCACTCAGCGATCCCGGCCGGTGTCCGAGAAACTCCAGATGAGCGCGACGATCCGCGCGCCCAGCGGGTTCGAGGTGGACGTTTCACCCGACCAACTGACCCACGCCCCGGAGGTGGCGGCGGTGGGGGTTGTCGAGACGCATCATGACCCACACGCCGTGACCTTCGAGTCCCATGGGGTTGGCGCGTGAAGGAGATCTTCACGCAGGCGGCGGGTGATGTTGGGAATCCCGACGGTGGCGAGGTAAAGGTCGATTTCTCTTTTTGGCGGCCGGTGGTCACAATCCCCGCGTGGGGGAGGCCGAGGACTTGCGCCACCGGGGCCGAGCGGGGCACACCCCACGACAGCGGACGGGTGACGGAGTACCCAGAACCCTCCGTGAGCGGCAAGACGCCGCACAACCGCCGGCTCAAGGATGGGCACTGTTGGCGGACATCGCCGAAGGGGAATAGCACGCCCCGGACGCGGTGACATCACACACCGGCCGGGGCTTTGTCCGGCGACGGGAACGAGTACGCCAGACGTAAGAAGAGTATCCCTTACGACGACACGGCGCAACTCCGATCACCGTCGCCTCCACGACACATCGGGAGCGAGGATGACCAGCGAGAAGAACGGGCAGAATAGCACCGGGGGACTCGACGATGAGGATGTCGCCTTCGGCTTGGCGCTGGCCGATGACATCGACGGTGTCGATGGCTTCGCCGGCAGGACGTTTAGCGGGCGATCGACGCCTGTGGGCACAAAAGACGACCCCTTCGCTGACATCGAGGACATCGACCACGACGCCGAGTCGATGACCGACACAACGCTCGAACCAGAGCGAGCCGAGATCAGGGTCACGACGGACGAGGCGGCGGTAAACTCGGAGGTGGTGGCGGCGCTCGCCCGGCACCCGTCTCTATACCAGCGGGGCGGGTTGCTAGTCCAAGTCGCCGAAGGCGATGACGGCAAGCCAGTCATCCGCAAGACGCCGAGGGCGGTGGTCCGACATCACATCTCGCAAGTAGCAACGTTCGTGCAAGAGGTGGAATTCAAGGGCGACACCGTCTTGAAGGACGCCCACCCGCCCGGTTGGGCCATCGACTACGCCTGCGATGCGGGCGACTGGCCGGGCGTCCGTCGCTTGGACTCGGTCGCGCCTCACCCCGTCAATCTCCCCACCGGGGAAATTGTCACGGTCAATGGGTACGAACCGACGACCCGCACTTATGTCCATCTGCCCGAGCGGGTGAAACTGGACACGGGCAACGCACCCACGCAGGCTGACGCAAAGACCGCCGCCGCGAAGCTGTTTGACCTCGTCTCGGAATTCCCCTTCGCCGGCGAAGCGCACAAGTCGTCATGGCTCGCCGGCCTGCTCACTCCGCTCGCAACGCCCCTGTACGACGGTCCGGCCCCGATGTTCGTGTTCGACGCCAACTCACCCGCCGTCGGGAAGGGCAAACTCGCGGACATGATCGGCGTGATCCTCACCGGCAGTGAGATGGGCAAAACTCCGTACCCGACAGCCGAGGAGGAGATGGCGAAGGCCATCACCAGCATCGCCCTTGCCGGTCGCAAGGTGGTGCTGTTCGACAACGTGGCCGGTTCGCTCGGTTGTCCGTCGCTGGAACTGGCGCTCACAAGCACGACCTGGACGAAACGACTGCTCGGCGAGAACCGGGACTATGACGGCCCGCTCCGGGTATCGTGGTACGCCACGTCGAACAACGCCACCATCGACTCGGACACGTTCCGCCGCGTGCAACTCGCCCGCCTCGTGACCGAAATGGAGCGGCCACACGAGCGGGCCGGGTTCAAGTTCCCGAACATCATCCAACACGTCCGGGAACACCGGGGCGAGTATCTGTCGGCCGCGTTCACAATCCTGAAAGCGTTCATCCTTGCCGGCCGGCCGCAATCGACGCTCCCGGCCTTCGGGTCGTACGAGGAGTGGTCGGCGGTGGTACGGCAAGCCATCGTGTACGCCGGCCTCACCGACCCGCGCGAGTCGTGCGCCGAGATGGTCACGACGCGGGATGAATCGCTCTCACGGCTGTCGGCCGTGATGGACGCGATCGAGAAAATGGACGCCGGCGGACGTGGTGTCACCTCTGCCGCAATCGGCAAGCGGGCGAAGGAAGACAGGTCAGGTGTCGAGTGGGTGGTGAACCTGCAAGACGCCCTGACGGAGATGTGTCGGAAACCTGACTACTCGGACCTCGGATACAAGCTGAGGCCCTATAAGGAGGCCGTCGTCGGCGGTCGGCAATTGAAGATGTCGAACGAGAGGCGGAAGGGAGCCGCCGTATACTCCATCGTCCGGATCGGTCAACCCGTTCACCCGACCACGCCGACAGACAAAGCCCGCAAGCCCTCGGACCTGTTCGGCACGACCACCAGCGCGGGCGGGTGGGCCGATGACCTCGACGCGAAACTGAGTGAGCATCGGTGGGTGTACCGGGACGCAGCCGAGTGGTTGAACCGGAACACCTCCGCCCACTACAACTACAACCCCGACGACGGCGACACGTCCGTCATCCTGAAGGATCACCGCGAGATGCTGTTGTCGCACTTGAGCGACATTGACATGGCGTTCGCG
>JANNVG010001199.1:0-3705 GCA_031414395.1 Fimbriiglobus sp. | reverse complement strand
AACCCCGGCCGTTAGGCGGGGGGTGGACCGGGGAACGGTTTGCCCGGGTTATTGCCACAACCCGGACACTCCGTTCCCGGTTCCAGGCGTCCGGGTCACTTCTTCTTCTCCTCTTCCGTCGGCTTCGGCTGCTTGATCCGCTTGACGATGACCGGCACGCCCCAACTGGCCAGCCCGAGCCAGACGAGCGAGCAGCACACGCTGCACGCCATCGGGTGCAGGAAGAACTCCTTCTCGCCGGTCAGCGCGTTCTTGTCCTCCTTCATCATGAAATCCTGGTCCCGCCACTCCTTCTCCATGGTGAAGAAGCTGACGACCGTCGGCCACAGGCAGTTGAGCAGCACGAACCCCCAGATGATCGCCGGCAGCCACCACTTGAAGTGGTCGCCGCCGGTGAGCGCGTACGTCTTCACCGTGCGGTGCCGCTTCCGCTCGGTCATGTCGTACCCGCAGTTCAGGCAGATCTTGGTGTCCGGCGGGTCCAACTCGACGGCGCAGAACGGGCACCGCGCGACGTCCTCGTCGTCGTTCTTCGTCACCCCGTAGGACTTGATCTTGGCCCCCGGCGTGTCGTCGTCCTCGTCGTCGTCGTCTTTGAACGGGATGGGGGCGTTGGCGGCGGGCGGGGGCGGGGGCGGGGGCGAAGTGGGCTTGGCGGTCGCCGGCTTCGCCGCGGCGGGTTTGGCGGTGGCGGGTTTGGCGACGGTCGGCTTGGGCGGGCCGTCGCCCGGCACGGCGAACACGTGCTGGCACGCCTTGCACTTGATCTTCTTGCCGACCGCCTCCGCCGGCACCTGAATCGCCTTCTGACAGTTCGGACAACTGACGGCCCGAGTGGACATGCGGCACCTGCGGCGAAGCGGCGTGGGGGGAGTTCCCGGCAGCCGCGGAGTCTGTTCGTATGATACGGAAGTGTCCAACGGATCGGCCTGGGACCTCACCCCCCGTCCCACTGCCGCAGTGGGACAGGGGGGTCCGACTGGAACCGGGAACCGAGTGACCGGGTGGGCGGTCGTACCCCGCTCACTGCGTTCGGGGTTCCACCCGGTCACTCCGTTCCCGGTTCCAGGGCATCACTCACCCACCACCCGCCTTCATGACCCCCACCCCGCCCCGCCTGCTCGTGTCGCTCGCCACCTACAACGAGCGGGACAACCTGACCCCGCTCATCGCCGACATCCACGCCCACGCCCCGTTCGCCGACGTGCTCGTCATCGACGACAACTCGCCCGACGGCACCGGCCAACTGGCCGACGAGCTGGCCGCCAAAGACCCCCGCGTGAGGGTGATGCACCGCCCCGGCAAGCTGGGGTTGGGCACCGCCACCCTCGCCGCCATGCGGTACGCGATGGAGCACGACTACGACCTGCTGCAAAACCTGGACGCCGACTTCAGCCACCCGCCGCGCTACCTGCCCGGTCTGCTCGCCGGCATGGACACGCACGACGTGATGATCGGCTCGCGGTATGTCAAAGGCGGCGGCACCGAGGGCTGGCCGCTCACCCGCAAAGTCATCAGCAAGAGCGTGAACGCACTGGTGCGGTTCCTGTTCCGGATGCCGGTGCGGGACGCGAGCGGGGCGTTCAGGTGCTACCGCGTGGCCAACCTGCGGGTCGCCAAGCTGGAGGAGACCATCTCGCGGGGGTACTCGTTCCAGCAGGAAGTGTTGTTCCGCGTGTACCGCACCGGGGCCAAGCTGGGCGAACTGCCGATCATCTTCGAGAACCGCCGGCACGGGTCGAGCAAGGTGAACGCGAAGGAGGCCGTGCGGTCGATGGCGACGATCTTGTACCTGGGCCTGCGGAACTTCTTCGGCATCCGGATTTAGCAGGCAAGACTAACCACAGAGGCACAGAGACACAGAGAAGACAAGAGGGAGTGTTCAGAACAGAACTCTGCTCCGTGTTTTCTCTGTGTCTCTGTGCCTCTGTGGTTAGTCTTCTTCCGAGTTGAACCCCATGCCCACCTACGACGTGGCGATCATCGGCGGGGGGATCGTCGGCCTGGCGACGGCGATGGCGTTCGTCAAGCGGGGCGTTCGCAAGCTGGTCGTCATCGAAGCCGAACCGCACGTCGCCGCCCACCAGACCGGCCACAACTCCGGCGTCATTCATTCCGGCATCTACTACAAACCCGGCTCGGCGAAGGCGACCAACTGCGCCGCCGGCCGCGAACTCATGTACCGCTTCTGCGCCGACCACGGCATCCCGCACGACCGCTGCGGCAAGGTCATCGTGGCTGTTGAAGCGGGTGAACTGGCGGCCCTCGCCGAGATCGAGCGCCGCGGGCACGCCAACGGGCTGGTCGGGTTGAAGCAATTGAGTGCCGCGGAGTTGAAGGAGCACGAGCCGCACGTCGCGGGGGTGGCAGGGCTGTTCGTGCCCGACACCGGCATCGTCGATTACAAAGCGGTGGCGCGGAAGTACGCGGAGTTGGTGACGGGCGGCGGTGGTGAGGTGCGAACTGGCGAGCGGTTCGTCGGGTTGAAGCGCGATGGCAACGAACTGGTGCTGCACACGACCGTCGGCGAACTGCGGGCATCGCATCTGGTGAACTGCGGGGGGTTGCAAGCGGATCGCGTGGCCCGGTTGTGTGGGGTCGAACCGGGCGTGACCATCATCCCCTTTCGCGGTGAATACTACGACCTGAAGTCGCACGCCCAACACCTCTGCCGAAACCTGATCTACCCCGTACCGGACCCGCGGTTCCCGTTCCTCGGCGTCCACTTCACGCGGATGATCGGCGGGGGCGTGGAGGCGGGGCCGAACGCCGTGCTCGCCTTCCGCCGCGAGGGGTACAAGTTCACCGACGTGAGCGTGCGCGACGTGCTGGAGATGGCCCGCTTCCCCGGCTTCTGGGTGATGGCCGCGAAGTATTGGGCGATGGGCATGAGCGAGATGAAGCGGTCGCTGAGTGCGTACTCGTTCTGGAAGTCGCTGCACCGGCTGATCCCGGCCATCAAGCGGAGCGACATCGTTTCGAGCGGGGCCGGTGTGCGCGCCCAGGCGCTCACGCCCGACGGCAAGCTGGTGGACGACTTCGTCATCCGCGGCGAGAGCCGCATGGTGCACGTGCTGAACGCCCCGTCGCCGGCCGCCACCGCCAGCATCAGCGTCGGACGCAGCATCGCGGAGTTGGCGAGCAAGGAGTGGGGGTTGTAGTGGACCACTCGCTCCGCGAGTGGTCTGAACAAACCCGCTCGCGGAGCGAGCAGAGCACCACCACTCGCGGAGCGAGTGGACCACTACAACACCCGCATGACCCCCTTCGACCAGTTCCGTGCCGCCGTCGCGTCCGTGCAACCACGGGCCGCGGTGGTGTTCGGCTCCGGGCTGGCAGACGCCGCCTCGCCGTTCGTCGCATCCGCGTCCATTCCCTTCGCCGACGTGCCGGGGTTGGTCCCCCCCACCGTGGCCGGGCACAAGGGGCGGTTGAGTGTCGGTCACTGGGCGGGGGTGCCGGCGGTGGTGTCGTTCGGCCGCGTTCACTTCTACGAAGGCCACCCGTGGGACCGCGTCACCCGGCTGGTGCAACTGATCGCCGAGTTCGGGGTGAAGACACTGGTGCTGACGAATGCCGCCGGCGGCATTCTGGACGACTTGCAGCCGGGCGATCTGATGGCGATCCGCGGGCATGTGAAGTGGCTTGGTACCCGGGACCGAGTGTCCCGGTGGGACCCCCAACGCACGGAGCGGGGGGATGGCA
>JANNVG010001198.1:0-2353 GCA_031414395.1 Fimbriiglobus sp. | reverse complement strand
GTCGCGGCGAACACACCGGCTGCCGTCTTGCCGCCGGTATCCCCCGGCTTATAACGCACACATCCTCTCCCGGACCAGCCCAACCACCCCCGCCGCCCGGCGGTTCGATCCCGGCGCGTCCGCCCCCGCACTCACCGACCTTCCTTTTTTCGGAGCGCTCCCGGATGGGTACGACCGCACGGCAACAGGCGATTCAGGCCATCGCCAACAACTTCCACCAACTGGACAACCTGGACTTCCGCACCGAACACCTGAAGGACCTGTTCGGGGTGAACGTGTTCCACGAGGAGGAGCAGAAGGCGCGCCTGCCCAAGCCGGTGTTCAAGGCCCTGCAGCGGACCATCAAGCTGGGCGTGCCGCTCGACCCGACCGTGGCCGACGCCGTCGCCAGCGCCATGAAGGACTGGGCGCTCGAGCACGGGGCCACGCACTACACCCACCTGTTCCAGCCGATGACCGGGCTGACGGCCGAGAAGCACGACAGTTTCCTCAGCCCGACCGGCACCGGGTCGGCCCTGGCCGAGTTCAGCGGCAAGGAGTTGGTGAAGGGCGAGCCGGACGCCAGCTCGTTCCCGAGCGGGGGCATCCGGGCGACGTTCGAGGCCCGCGGGTACACCGGCTGGGATCCGACCAGTCCGGCGTACATCCGCGAGACGCCGAACGGGGCCACGCTGGTCATCCCGACCGTGTTCGTGTCGTGGACGGGTGAGGCGCTGGACAAGAAGACGCCGCTGTTGCGGAGCATGGAGGCGCTGAGCACGCAGGCCCTCCGCATCCTGAAGCTGTTCGGCAACACGGACGCCAAGAAGGTGTTCGCCACCGTCGGCCCGGAGCAAGAATACTTCCTCATCGACAAGAACTTCTTGTACGCCCGGCCCGACCTGCTGGCGTGCGGGCGGACGGTGTTCGGGGCCAAGCCGCCGAAGGGCCAGGAGCTGGAAGACCAGTACTTCGGCACCATCCCCGAGCGGGTGATCGCGTGCATGGCGGACGCGGAAGCCGAGATGTTCAAGCTGGGCATCCCGGTGAAGACGCGGCACAACGAGGTGGCCCCCAGCCAGTACGAGATCGCCCCCCTGTTCGAGGACAGCAACCTCGCCTGCGACCACAACCAGCTCACGATGGACGTGCTGCGGCGGACGGCCGAGAAGTACGACCTGGTGTGCCTGATGCACGAGAAGCCGTTCGCCGGCATCAACGGGAGCGGCAAGCACAACAACTGGAGCATGGCCACCGACACCGGCGAGAACCTGCTCAACCCCGGCGACACGCCGCACGACAACGCGCAGTTCCTGGTGTTCTGCGTGGCCGTCATCCGCGCCGTCGCCAAGTACCCGGAACTGCTGCGGGTGACGGTGGCGAGTGCGGGCAACGACCACCGGCTGGGCGCGAACGAGGCGCCGCCGGCCATCATCAGCATCTTCCTGGGCGAGCAACTGCAAGACGTGATGGACCAGTTGGAGCGGAGCGACCTGAAATCGACCAAGCAGGGCGGGTTCATGGAGGTGGGGGTGAGCGTGCTGCCCAAGCTGCCGAAGGACGCCGGCGACCGCAACCGCACCTCGCCGTTCGCCTTCACCGGCAACAAGTTCGAGTTCCGGGCGGTGGGCAGCAGCTTCAGCATCAGCGGGCCGAACGTGGTGCTGAACACCATCGCGGCCGAGAGCCTGGACTTCATCGCCGGCACGCTGGAGGCCGACACGAAGGGCAGCAAGACGCTGGCCAAGGCCATTCAAGACCTTCTGCCGGGCGTGCTGAAGGAGTCGAAGAAGGTGGTGTTCAACGGCGACGGGTACAGCGACGAGTGGCACAAGGAGGCCGAGAAGCGGGGCCTGCCGAACCTGAAGAACACCGTGGACGCCATCCCCACGCTCATCGCCAAGAGCACCATCGACCTGTTCGCCAAGTACAAGGTGCTGAGCGAGCGGGAGCTGCACGCCCGGTACACCATCTTCTGCGAGAGCTACGTGAAGACGGTGAACATCGAGGCCAACCTGATGGCCAACATGGGCAAGACGATGATCCTGCCGGCGGCCGTGCGGTATCAGGGGGAGGTGGCCACCGCCGTGAACGCGACCAAGGCCGCCGGCGTGGACTGCGCCGCCCAGTTCGACCACCTGAAGGAGTTGACGGCCACCATCACCACCTTCCAGAAGGCGCTCGCGGCGCTGGAGAAGGCGCACGCCCACCACGCGGACGGCACACCCTACGACCACGCCAAGCACTTCCGCGATCACGTGCTGCCGAAGATGGTGGACCTCCGCACGGCGGCCGACACCCTCGAAACGCTCGTGGCCGACGACCTGTGGCCGCTGCCCACCTACCGCGAGATGCTGTTCATGAAGTAACGGAT
>JANNVG010001197.1:0-5147 GCA_031414395.1 Fimbriiglobus sp. | reverse complement strand
GCCGGACGACCCGGTTGGCCGGTATTATATGTGGGCTGCGCGCCCCGCGCGCGGTCTGTGCCACCCCGCGCGCGGAGCGAGCAGACCACAGGGCACCTACTTCTTCTTCCCGCCTTTCTTCTCGGGCGGCGGCGGGGGCGGCGGTGGCGGCGGCGGGCTGGCCGGCGTTTCGGCGGCGGGCTTCGCCTCGGCCGGCGGTTCGCTCTCGGCCTTCACCGACTTCTTGTAGTCGGCACTGCGGTTGTAGTCCGTCTCGTAAAACCCGCTCCCCTTGAACACGATGGCTGCCCCGTTGCCGATCAGCCGGCGGAGCTTCTTCTTCTTGCACTTCGGGCAGGCGGTCAGTTCGGCGTCGTGGAACGACTGCCACTCCTCGAAGGCGTGTTGGCAGGCGTCGCACACGTAGTCGTAGGTGGGCATGAAGTCCTCGGCTGTAGCCGGCCTCAGTGAGGCCGGTCTGATCCGGCCTCAGTGAGGCCGGCTACAGGGTTACTCGGCGGCGACGATGACGGCGGCGGGCCGCAGCACGCGGTCGTGGAAGGTGAACCCCTGTTGCAGCACGCTCAGCACGGCGCCGGGCGGGTGGTCGGCGGTCGGCTGTTGACTCACGGCCATGTGCAGGTGCGGGTCGAACGGGGTGCCGGGGCCGACCTCGATCCGCTCCACACCGTGCCGCTTGAGCATCTGCAACGTCGCGGTGATGGTGGCCGTCACGCCGTCGAGCAGCACCCCGCCGTCGCCCTTCGCCCTGGCCGCCTCGCTCGACCGCTCCAGGTTGTCGAGCAGGCCGAGCACGTCGCGGGCGAACCCCTCGGAGGCGTACTTCCGCTGCTTGGCCGCGTCGTCGTTCAGCCGGCGGGCGCTCGTCTGCAAGTCGGCCACGAGCAGTTTGTAGTCGTGAACCTGCGCTTCCAGCTTGGCCACGTCGGGCGGCGGGGCGGAGGTCAGGTCCACGGGCGGGGTGTCGGTGGGGTCGGTCATCAGTAGTTCCTGGTCATTGGTCATCGGTCATCCGTCACTCGTCATCCCGGTTGTCGGGCGAAGTCTCCAGGAGGCGGTCTAGGCCCAACCGAATGACTGATGACTGCTGACAAATGACTCCGTGCTACTTCTCCTCGCCGCTGATGAGGTCCTTCAGCTTGCTGAAGAAGCTCTTTTTGGACGGCGGGCCGACGTGGCTCTTGTCCAGGTCGGCCAGCTTGCGGAACAGGTGCTCCTGCTCCGGGGTGATCGCCTGCGGGGTGTCCACCACCACCTGCACGAGCAGGTCGCCGGCCCGCCCGCCGCGGCGACCGGGCATCCCGTGCCCGCTCAGCCGCAACACTTCGTGCGTCTGGATGCCGCGGGGCAACTCGTACTTCACCTTCTCGCCGACGAGCGTGGTGATCTCGATCGGCCCGCCGAGCGCCGCCTGGGCGAACGTGATCGGCCACTGGCACACCAGGTGTTGCCCGTCCCGCTGGAAGAACTTGTGCTCCTTCACGCGGATGGCGAACTCCAGGTTGCCCCGCGGGGCACCCGGCCCGCCGGCGTCGCCCATGCCGGCGTAGCGGAGGCGGTCGCCCGTATCCATGCCTGGAATCACCTTCACTTCGATCTCTTGGCGGCCGACCACGTTGCGCCCGCCGCGGCAGGTGGCGCACGGGTCGGTGACGATCTCGCCGCTGCCGTTGCACGCCCGGCACGGCTGCCGCATCCGGATGAACATCTGCTGCACGATCACCTCGCCCTGCCCGCCGCACCGCTTGCAACTCGTCACCTTCGTGCCCGGTTTCGCCCCGGTGCCGTTGCACCCGCCGCAGTGGTCTTCGCGTTGCACCGTCACTTTCTTCGTCACGCCGCGGGCGGCTTCGGCCAGGTCGATGTCGAGCACCACTTGCACGTCGCGGCCGGGTTGCGGACCCGACGACCGCCCGCCGCCCTGCGCGCCGAACAGCCCGCCGAACAGGTCGCCGAGCAGGTCGCTCAGGTCCACTTGCACCTGACCGCTACTCGGTCCGGCCCCCATGCCTTGCAACCCGTCGTGCCCGTAGCGGTCGTAGGCCGCCCGCTTCTGCGGGTCGGCGAGCACCTCGAACGCTTCCGTGGCTTCTTTGAACTTCGCCTCGGCCTCGGGGTCGCCGGGGTTGCGGTCCGGGTGGTGCCGCATGGCGAGCTTGCGGTACGACACCTTCAACTCGTCGGTGGTGACGGTCTTCGTCACCTCCAACACCTCGTAGTAGTCGCGCTTGGCCATGGGGTTCCTCGGCGGACACCGACACAGTTGAGCTATTTAATTTTGTACTTAATGTCACTCAGAACACTCGCCAATTTTTGCATCGCTTCAGCTTGATGACGGCTAGCAGTGGCCAATTCGCGCTCGTGCCTAGCCTGATCCTTGGTCGCTTCCGACAAGGCATACATAGCACTAGCCTGAGCGGTGGCTGCTACGACGTGCTGACGCATGGCCTCTACTTGCAGTGTCAACGCTTCTTCAGATTTTTCCTGTGCTCGAGCCGATCTCGACAACTCTGCGCGAGTCTCTTGAAGTTCTTCACGCTGGAGTCTAAGTTCGATCCGTTGCAGCCACATCGTGTAAATTAACACCGCAAATGCCATTGCAGAAAACAGAGCATTCAGACCGCCAAACATGTCACCGAACTGCCCACGTATCGCGTGAGAATCCTGTGCGCCGTCACTATTCGGGTAAACCAATGTTACGCCATACCAATACACGGCCCAGCAGAGCAAAGTCGCGATTAGGATAACAACAAAGGGCCATAGAGCTTCGCTACGAAGCGGTCTCGACTTCGATGAAAGTGACATGGTACCAGTTCCAGGTAACGCGATCAGTTCCGTGCCATGAGTCAGTGCGAAAAAACCGGAAGGTGAGGGCGGATTGGTCCGACCCCGCCTTCCGGCTCACAGCTCACAATACCAGTTTACGCCACCGCCCCGCTCACCTTGTTGCTCTTGTCGTCCTCTTCTTCCACCTTCGTGATCATCACTTCCGTCGTCAGCATGAGGCCGGCGATGCTGGCGGCGTTGGTCAGGGCGCTCTTGGTCACCACCGTCGGGTCGATGATGCCGGCCTTGAACATGTCCACGTACTCGCCGGTGTTGGCGTCGTACCCGATGGCCGGGTTCTTCTCCCCGCGGGTGAGCACCTCGTCGGCGATCACCGCCCCGTCCACGCCGCAGTTCTCGGCGATGGTGCGGATCGGCTTGGTGAGCGCGCGGGCGACGATCTCGGCCCCGATCCGCTCGTCGCCCTTCAGCTTCTCGGCCAGGGCTTCGATGACCGGCACGCACCGCAGCAGGGCCACCCCGCCGCCGGGCACGATGCCTTCGGCGACGGCCGCGCGGGTGGCGTGCAGGGCGTCTTCGATCAGGTCCTTCTGGTTCTTCATCTCGGCCTCGGTGGCCGCCCCGACGCGGATGATGGCCACCCCGCCGATCAGCTTGGCCAGCCGCTCGGTGAACTTCTCCTTGTCGTAGGTACTCTCCGTCTGGTCCATCTGCGCGCGGATCTGGGCGACGCGGTCTTGCACCGCCTTCTCCCGCTTCTTGTCCTTGCCCTCGCAGATGATGGTGCAGTTCTCCTTGTCCACGCTCACCGTGTCGGCCGTGCCCAGGTGCTCCAGCTCGACGTTCTCCAGGGAGATGCCCAGGTCTTCGCTGATGAACGTGCCGCCGGTCAGGGTGGCCATGTCGCCCATCATCGCCTTGCGGCGGTCGCCGAACCCGGGGGCCTTGACGGCGCACACGTCGATCAGGTTCCGCAGCTTGTTCACCACCAGCATTTGCAGGGCTTCGGCCTCCACGTCTTCGGCGATGATGAGCAGCGGGCGGCGGCCCTGGGCCACCTTCTCGAGCAGCGGCAGGAACTCGCGGACGTTGCTCAGCTTCTTCTCGTACAGCAGGATGAGCGGCTTGTCCGCCTCCCACTTGAGGTCCGGCGTGTTGACGACGAAGTACGGGGAGATGAACCCCTTGTCGAACTGCATGCCCTCGACGTAATCGACCACCGTCTCGCTCGTCTTCCCTTCCTCGATGGTGATGACGCCGTCGTTGCCCACCCGCTGGATGGCCTCGGCCATCATCTTGCCGATCACCTTGTTGTTGTTCGCCGAGATGGTGGCGACGAACTCCACGTCGTTCCCCTTCATCTCGCTCGGCTTCTTGCTCAGGTCGCCGTCCAGGTACTCGATGGCCTTCTCGACGGCCTTCTCGATGCCCTTCTTGACGGCCATCGGGTTGGCGCCGGCGGTGATGTTCCGCAGCCCTTCCTGGTAGATGGCCAGGGCCAGCACGGTGGCGGTGGTGGTGCCGTCGCCGGCCGCGTCGTTCGTCTTCTGGGCGACGGCGTTCACCAGCTTCGCGCCCATGTTCTCGAACGGGTCGGCCAGCTCGATCTCCTTCGACACGGTGACGCCGTCTTTGGTGACGGTCGGCCCGCCGAACGACTTGTCGATGATGACGTTGCGGCCGGTCGGCCCGAGGGTGACGCCGACCGCCTTGGCCAGCTTCTCGGCGCCGGCGAGCAGTTTCTTGCGGGCGTCGTCGGTGTAGAGCAGTTGTTTCGGCATGGCTCGTTGTGTGGTTGGTGTCTTCGCCCCGGAGAGGGCGGGTGTCTTCGTCCCCGAGGGACGGTTGCTGGTAGCCAGGGGTGAAACCCCTGGTAGGGTCATCACAAACCGATCCGCCCCGGAGGGGCGGCTGAATCGCAACCGCCCCTCCGGGGCGGGATCGTTTCGCGCTCGGGTTTCCAGGGGTTTCACCCCTGGCTACCGGCAGCCGTCCCTCCGGGACGTGGGCCTGACTACTTGCCGAGTTTGCCGAGCACGTCGCCTTCGCGGAGGATCTTGAACTCGGTGTTGTTCACTTCCACGTCCGACCCGCTGTACTTGCCGAACAGGACGGTGTCGCCGACGGCCACGGCCATCGGGGCGCGGGTGCCGTTGTCGAGCAGGCGGCCGGGGCCGACGGCCACGACGGTGCCCTGCTGCGGCTTCTGGCGGGCCATGTCCGGCAGCAGGATGCCGCCGGCCGTTTTTTCGGTGGCGTCACTCACGCTCACGACCAGGCGGTCGTCGAGCGGTTTCAGGGTGACGCTTGCGGTCTCAGTCTTCTTGGCCATCGGAAACTCGGGGGTGTGGGGTGTGGGG
>JANNVG010001196.1:0-7114 GCA_031414395.1 Fimbriiglobus sp. | reverse complement strand
GGGGTCTCCCCGGGCCTCCGGCCGCCCGTTTGGCCGGCGGGTTTTACCCCCCCCGGGCGTACACCCTCCCCGCCGTTCGCCGATGTTGCGTCACCCCACGTAATCCAGCGCCACGTCCAGCGCGACGGCCGAGTGCGTGATCGCCCCGACGCTGATGCGGTCCACGCCGGTCTCGGCGATGCCGCGGATGGTGGTCAGGTTCACCCCGCCGGACGCTTCCAACTGCACCCCCGCCGCCACCTCGTCACGCAGGGCCACGCACGCCCGCAGTTCGTCCGTCGTCATGTTGTCGAGCAGCACGATCTCCGGCTTCACCGGCAACACCTGCATCAACTGCTCGATGGAATCCACTTCCACCTCGACCGGCAGGCCGGCGTTACCGGGATAACTCCTCGCCAACTCCACCGCCCGCCGCACGGCCGTACTCGGGTCGCCCAGCCCGGCGATGTGGTTGTCTTTAATCAAGATCGCGTCGTACAGCCCGACGCGGTGGTTGGTGCCCCCGCCGCACCGCACGGCGTACTTCTCCATCAGCCGCCAGCCGGGGGTGGTCTTGCGGGTGTCGAGCACCTTCGCCTTCGTGCCGGCCACCAGCTCGGTGAACTTGCGGGTCAGCGTCGCCACCCCGGAGAGCCGTTGCAGGAAGTTGAGGGCGGTTCGCTCGGCGACGAGCACCGACTGAAGCGGCCCCGACACGGTGGCGATGCGGGTGCCCTTCGTCACGGCCGTGCCGTCGGCCACGAGCGGTGTGAAGATCAGCCTCGCATCGAAGGCGGCGCACACGAGAGCCGCGGCGGGCAACCCGGCAATCACGCCAGGCGAGCGGGCGACGAACGCGGCGGTGGCGAGCTTGTCGGTTGGGATGGTGCTCAGGCTGGTGCGGTCGCCGGTGGTGCCGAGGTCTTCGGCCAGGGCGAGTTCGACCAGCCGGCTGCACGCGGCGGTTTCGGCGGCGGTGAAGGGCATGACGGCAGTGTATGCGGCGGGGCTACGTCTTGGCCGTCAGGCGTTCCACCTCTTGCAGCTTCCGCGTCGGGCCGATGGCGATGACGGTGGCGTTGGCCTCCAGCACCGCCTCCCCCGGCGGGCTGTACACCACCTCCCCGTTCGGGCGGATGACGCCGATGACCGTCACGCCGAAGTCCTGGCTCAGCCGCGAGTCGCGGAGCGTCTTGCCGGCCAGCACGCACCCCGGCTCGATCTTCAACTCCTCGATTTGCAGGTCGATGAACTCCGGGCGGCTGGCCATCTCGATGAAGCTGAGCACGGCCGGCCGCAGCACCGCCTGCACCGCCCGGTGCCCGCCGGCCAGGTACGGCGAGATCACCTTGTTCGCCCCCACCCGCCGCAGCTTGCCCTCGGCTTCTTCCTCTTCGGCCCGCGCCACGATCAGGATTTTCGGGTTCAGCAACCGGGCACTCAGCACGATGTACAGGTTGTCGGGGTCGGCCCCGACCACGGTGATGACCGCCTTCGCGCGGTCGATGCCGGCCTTCCGCAGCACGTCGTCCTCGTTCGCGTCCCCTTGCAGGTACAGCCCTTGCAGGTAGTTCCAGCCCGGCGGCTGGGGCATCTTGTCGATCACCACGAAGCGTTTTTTCAGCCGCTCCAGTTCGTCGCACACGATCTTCCCCATGCGGCCGAACCCGCACACGATCTGGTGCCCGCTCAGGTGCTTCAGTTCGTCTTCCATGCGCTCCTTCCCGATCAGGTCGCGGATTTCGCCCGTCACCACCCCGCGGACGATCTCGGTGGCGATGTAGAAGAGGGTGAACACGCCGCCCAGGGCGAGCACCATCGTGAACGTGCGGCCGGCGGGCGACAGGGGCAGCGGGATCTCACCGTACCCGGTGGTGGTGATGGTGATGACGGTCATGTACAGGCCGTCGAACAGCGTCCACGGCGGGCCTTCGATGAGCGGGTACGCCACGGTGCCGACGACCAGAATGGCCAGCGGCACCAGCACCAGCCGGCGAATCCGCCGCGGCAGGAACCGCCGCACGAACCGGCCCGGCCAGCGGAGGGCACGATCCAGGTGGTGTTTCATGGGCGAGCATCCGGGCCGGTTAATCCCACCAGATCACGAACCGATAGACTCGGTGGCTCAGGTAGTGGTATTCCTTTTCTCCACCCGGTCCCGTCCGAGCGATCTTGTCGGGAACAATCACGATGCCGCGATGCAACCCAATCACGTCATCACAGAACACATAGACCTCGTCGTCGTAGACGAAGACGTCTGTCGGTTGCAGTGACTTGATCGCTGGTGGCCATTGCTTCTCGCCGGGGGAAGTCGTCTGCCACGTCTTGTCCGGATCAGCGCGACGTGCCTCACGCAGTTGATCCGCTTCGCGGCGAATGTCTTCGGCCAATGACTCAGGCACTTGGGGGTAGACGTAGAGCAACAGCGGGATTCTCACCACGCACAGCAAGCACATCACGACGACCAGCACAACGAGTACCCTCCGGACCAGCTTGCCAGTGACTTTCATTGGTGATGCCTCACTGCAACTTGGTCTGTGCTGCCACGATCCGTTCCAGGTGTTGGGCCTTCGTCTTCTCCTGTGTGAACTCGGCCTGCGTTTCCACCCACTCGCGGACGCGGTCGAGGCTTTCCCGCAGCGCGTTCACTGCGGCGTGCAGCCGCGCAGGCGACCCGACCACCACCGGCGACGTGTGCGCGAACGCCGGCTGATCGGGGAAGAGGATGGACCCGGCCCCGCCGATGGCACGAGCGGCGAGCCAACCCTCGGCGGTGTATTCGATTTCGAGAGACGCCGTGTGGCGTTCGCCGGCGGTGGCCGGAGTGGACGCGATCACCACTCCGTTCGCCACGATTTCCAGCTTCTCGAACGGGGTGACGCTCTCGGCGGAAGCGACGACGCGGGTGCCGGTGACGGCGAAGCGGAGCAGGGGGCCGTTGGTAACAAATCCTGGTGAACCGGCGGCGTCAGCCGCCTGGGTCGAGTCATCACCCAGCGGCTCACGCCGCCGGTTCACCGAGTATGACCGCACCGCGCCGACCGCCCCGCGGTTGCTGTCCTTCCCGCTGCTGCCCACCAGCGGCACCATCAGCCCCGCGTTCCACAACCGATACACCCACGGCAAGAACGGCGTGTTCCGCGGCTTCGCATCAAACTCGACGGCGTCGATCTTCCCCAGGATCAGCGCCACCAGCGCCTCGCCGCCGGGCAAGCCTTCGCGGAAGGCGTCGCACCAGACCACCCGCCCGCCCTTGCGGTGGCACTGGTCGGCCCAATCGCACAGGCTCCAGTCGTCCGGCCCTTCACTCCCGCCGAACGCCAGCGGGTAGACCGGCCGGTGACTGTTCAACAAACCCAGATTGCCGAGCGTGCGGTGGGTGTTCAGCGTGTTCACGAACACCGTTCGCCCGTCGGCTTCGAGTGCCGGCGTTTGCCCGCTGAACGCGGTGATGCCGATCAGTTGCGGGTAGGTGTTGCCGTCGATGGCGGAGAGGCCGTAGTGAACGCGGGCGAGCACGTTCACCTCGTCCACGTCTTCGGCGGCGGCTTCCATGAGTGCGGCGTGCGGACTCAGGAAGTGGCAGCGGCTGTCGGTGCTGGTCAGCCCTTCGGCGTGTCGGTCGAACCAGCGAGACATTTCAAGTCGAACCGCCATTTGCCCCGGCTTGAGCGTGACGGTGGTGTCGAGCGGCGTCCACTCCGGCCCGCGGAAGGCCTGGATTCGTAGGGGCACGCCGGCGGGGAGTGCGATCTCACATGCGCCGTCGATGTGGGCGAAGTTGTCGCGGCCGAACCGCACGCTGCCGCCCACGTCTTCGCCCACACCGCAGGCGAACACGGCCAGCCGGCCGAGCGGGGCGAAGTAGGTGCCAGCCGGGTCGGACACGCGCAGGCGACACGGCACCGGCTTCTTGGTGGCGGCATCGGCAACGCGAAGGTGAACTGTCAGCATCAGGGTTTCTCACGCAGAGCCGCAGAGACGCAGAGAATGAATCATGATTACAGATTTCCTCCTGTCTTCTCTGCGTCTCTGCGGCTCTGCGTGAGATACTCCCTTCTCACCCTTCCACCCCGCCGCACGCTTTCAGGATGCCGCGGAAGGCTTCCACCGCATACGGGAACAGGTCCGGCCCGGTCACACCGCCGGTCGGCCCGCCGCCGCGCAAGTGCGGTTCCATCGTGGCGTAGCCCTTGTACCCGCGCTTCACCGCGTCGGCGATGCTGTGGCTCACCTGCCCGTCGCCGGTGCCGGCGATCACGCCCGTGCCGTGCCCTTCATCGGGGATCGGCTTCTTCCAGTCCTTGATGTGAATGTGACTCGTGTACTCTTTGGTCAACTCCCACCCCTTCACCGGGTCGTACCCGCAGAACACCCAATTCGCGGCGTCGTAGGCGGCCCGCAGCGCCGGGCTGTTCACCGACTTCATCAGGTCGGCCACCCGCTCCGGCTCGTCGCCGAAGATGTTGTGCTCGTTCTCGTGGAACAGGACCACGCCCGCGGCCTTGGCCATCTCCGCCTTCACGCTCATGCGGCGGATCACCTCATCGCGGTACGGTGCCCAGTTGCCGTCGAACGGCGTGTCGGCCGGCGGGTAGTAGCTGAACACGCGGATGCGGGGGCAGCCGAACACGCCACACAGGTCCATCGCCCGCTTGAACAGGTCGAGGTGCGGCTCGAACGGCAGGTCGATGGCCATCTTGCCGACGGGCGAGCCGATGGCGGACAGGCCGAAGCCTTCGCCCTCGAGCATCGTCTTGAACTCGCCGATCTGGGCGTCGGACAGCTTCAGCACGTTCGTCTTGTGGATGCTGCGGAACTCGATGAACCGCACGCGGCACGCCTTCAGCACCGCGAGCTGTTCGACCGGGTCGGGGGAGATCTCGTCGGCGAACGCGGAGAGGGTGAACATGGCACCTCCGATGAGCGGGGAGGTGATTGTAGGAGACCGTTTACCGGCCCTCGTTTTCGGGTTGAGATTGAGCGATCAGTTTGTGCCAGGGCGGCCAGTCACTCGCCGCACGGTATCCCGCCACACCGGCAATTGCCCGGTGTCCCGCACGCACTGCGTCGGACCGTAGGGGTTCGTTCTCCGGTGTCGCATCTGTGAACGCACGGTTTTCTTCGCGGGTGAGGTGGTCGAAAAAAATGGTGTGCTGACCGCCGGTGCAGAACGACGCACAAGCCGGACGGCCATTGACGGCGACCACATGCGTCCCGCCGCGGTCAGCGCCGCGGTCAGTGTAGTAGGACGCCCGCACGAACTGCCCGCTCCGAAGCAGTTCGTCCGGTCGGTGAGCTGAGATCATCTGTTCGATGTCTGTCTGAGGTCCGATCTCGCCACGAGCCAGCCCCCGCGTGACCGGGTGCGGGTCTTCTCGAAGGCAGACGATTTCCACTTGGGACTGCGTATGCAACCAAATCGGCCTCCACCACACGTATCCCGCGGTGCCGATCACGGCCGCCAGGCCGAGCAGCGTGAGCAGGATCGCACGCCACTTCAGCGACCGCGGCAGGAGGCGCATCGCAGGCTCCGGCATTGGGCGGAGGGGTGGTCCGTGTTGGGAGCGTACCACCCGGACGGCTATCGTACCAGAGTTGCGAGCGTGCCTACCATTTTCGGCACCCCACCCCCGCCGCCCTCGCGGTGCTCGGGCGGCGACCGCTCCCCGGACCTGTTAGCCCGAAGCGCAAGCGAGGGGCCAGCGACCTCACCAGAGAAACGGGAGCGAGCCGTCCCCGTCACCTCCGCGCCTTCCATGGAAGCTGTTGGCCCCACGCTTGCGCTTCGGGCCAACAGGTCCGGGGAGGGGTCGCCGAGGGAACGCAGTTCCCCGGCGGGGAAGGGGTGCCGAAAACGAAAAGGGAGACATCCCGTGGCGACCATCGACCTGCTCTCGCCGTTCACCCCCGAGGAGTGCGTGGACCGCCTCCGGGCCGGGCTGTTGAACTCGTCGTCGGACGTGGACGGGCGTGTGGAGTACGACTGGATTCGGCTCCGCAAGAAGATCTTCTACCGCAACTCGTTCCAGACGTTCCTGACGGCGAAGGTGAAACCCGAAGGGTCCGGCACACGGATTCGCGGCACGCTCGGGATGCACCCGCTCGTGACGGGATTCATGGCCGTCTGGTTCGCGGGGGTTCTCGCCGCCAACCTGTTCATCCTGGTTCCTGTTCTGAAGAGCGGAGACGTTCCACCGGGGTGGTTCATTGCCCCGCTCATGCCGCTCGCCGGCGTCGGGATGATCCTGTTCGGCCGACTCCTCGTCCGCGGTGATGACAAACTACTGATCGAGTTCGTGACCACGGCGTTGGAAGCCGAACCGACGGCCGTGAAATGAAAAACGCCCGGCTTTCGCCGGGCGGGAGAGTCGCCATTCGATCGGCGAACGACGACGACGCGAGTGCATCCCCTACGGCGACGGGCTACTTGTCCTTCACCACCTGGGGCGGTTTCAGTTCGGGCAGTTCCAGCTTGGCCGGCAGCCTGGGCAGCACCTTCTTCTGCATCTCGGCGTTCCGCGCCGCCTTCACGTCCACGAACGTCCATGTCTTGCCGCCGTCTGGCGAGATGCCGAGCACGGCGGCGGGGATGAGCACCTTGCCCGTCGACGTCTTCCCCTCGGTGGTGGCCGTCAGCACCACGAACGTGTTGTCCCCTTCGGTGTACAACTCGCCGGGGTCGTCCAGGGTGTACGACTTGAGCGACCAGCCAATGTCCTCCATCGTCTTCCGCACCGCCTTCGCCCGGCGGATCAACTCCTCCTTCCCGCCCGCCACCTTCACCGCCGGGTCGTACATCAGGTCGTAGGCCGCCGCGTCGTCCCCCTTCACACTGGCGTCGCCCATCGCCTGGGCCGCCTTCTTCGCCGCCGCCTTCGCCTCCTCCGCCTTCACCTTGGGCGGGTCGGCCGCGAACAGTGGGGCGGACACGCACAGCACCGCGAGCACGAACCGGGTCATGGCCGGCCTCCGGGAGCGGGACGGTGGAATTGTACGGAAACGACCCCGCCCGGCTTTCGCCGGGCGGGGTGCGTTCACTGTCGTTCTCGGCTCACTCGCCGCACAGGCTGGTGTTCAGCTTGGCCAGTGCTTCGCTCTCGATCTGTCGCACCCGCTCGCGGGTCACCTTGAA
>JANNVG010001195.1:0-12025 GCA_031414395.1 Fimbriiglobus sp. | reverse complement strand
CGCACTACCTCGCCCCGGTGCCGTCGGCCGCCGTCGTGCAATTCGAACTCGATGCCGGGCAGAGCGAACAGGCTGGCGGGCTGAGCATCCCCCGCGGGCAGGGCATCGAGACGGAGCCGATCCAGGGCGAGCCGTGCCGCTTCCGTACCGCGTACCCGGTGACGCTCTGGCCGGTGGACGTGGCCAGTGCGACATTACGGGCCGCGCCGTTCACCGCCCCGCTCACGTCGAAGTCGGGGAACGCCGCGGCGGTGCTGCACCTGCGGTTCAAGTCGCGGTCGGGCAACCTGCCGCTCGCCAAGCTGGCCGCCACGTCGTTCCGCTTGCACCTGAACGGGCAGACGCAGCAGGTGAATCGGCTGTACGAATTGCTGTTCCGCGGGGTGGTGCAAGTGGCGTACGCCACGTCGCCCGACGACAAGTCGCCGGTGGTGCGAGCCGCCGCCGTCATCCGTCCGGTCGGGTTCGACCCGGACGAGGGGCTGCTCCCCGCCCGCGAGCGGTCGCTGCCGGGGTATCGCCTGCTCACCGAGTTCTTCACCTTCCCGCAGAAGTTCCACTTCCTCGACCTGGAGCTGCCGCCGGCCGCGCTCGCCAGGGCGAACCAGACCCTCGACGTGTTCGTGTACCTGAACACGGCCGTGCCGGAACTCGAACCGCACCTGAACGCCGGCACCTTTCGGATGGGTTGCACGCCGGTGGTGAACCTGTTCACACGCCGGGCCGAGCCGATCCGGTTGACCAACACCGAGACGGAATACCGCGTGGTGCCCGACGTGCGCCGACCGCACGCGAACGAGGTGTACTCGGTCGATCGCGTGGTCGCCACCGCCCCGGACGGCAGCGAAACCGAACTGCACCCGCTCTACTCCGTGCGGCACGAGCGCCTTTCAGCGGAGGTGTGTTACCACGCCTCCCGCCGACCGGCCGACGCCGGCAACCGCCCCGACGTGGCACCCGACCGCGGGAGCGAAGTGTATTTGACGTTCGTGAACCGCGAGGCCAAGCCGCAACCGCCCGACGGGTGGGTCGTGCATGTGGAAACGACGTGCCTGAACCGCGACCTGCCGGCGCGACTGCCGTTCGGCGGCGGGCAGCCGCGGTTGCAGTTGTCGCAGGGCGGGGCGGCGGTGGGGGCGGTGCGGTGCCTGACGCCGCCGACGCAGACCGCGCGACCGACGCTCGGCCCGGAGTCGCTGTGGCGGCTGGTGTCGCACCTGAGCCTGAACCATTTGTCGTTGAGCGGCGGGCCGCAGGCGGCGGCGGCCGTGCGGGAGACGCTGAGCTTGTACGACCTGACCGACCGCCCCGACACGCGGGCGGCCATCGGCGGGCTGGTGAAGTTGGACGCGGCGCGCGTGACCGGGCGACTGAACGGCGGGGTCGGCCGCGGGGTGGAGTTGACCGTCACCTTCGACGAGGAGCGGTTCACCGGGCGGGATCTGTTCCTGTTCGCGTCGGTGCTCGACCGCTTCCTCGCCCTGTCGGCATCGCTGAACACGTTCACCCGCACCGTCGCGCGGCTGGCGAACCAGGCGCAGGAGTACCACCGATGGCCGACACGGGCCGGGGACCGCCCGGTGATGTGACCTCGCGGAATCACGAGCCGCGACCGCAAGGGAGCGGTCTTCATTCACCCGCTCCTTTGCAGTCGCGGCTCGTCAAAGAGCCGCAGCGGTTCGACTTCCACCAGGCGGTTCGGCTGCTCGAACGGCTGGCCGGCAAGCGGGTGGGCACCGACGCGCCGTTCGCCGACGACCCGGTGGCGCTGAAGGTGATGCCCGCCCTCACCTTCTCGCCCGCGGCGATCAGCAAGTTCACCACACCGACCGACGGCCCGCCCGAACTGACCGTCCCGTTCGGCGGGCTGACCGGACCCGACGGGGTGCTGCCGCAGCACTACACCGCCCTGCTGCAAGAGCGGGCGCGGGCGAAGGACAACACCTTCCGCGACTTCCTGGATGTGTTCCACCACCGCCTGCTGTCGCTGCGGGTGCGGGCGTGGGAGAAGGCGAACCTGCCGGTGGCGCACGAGGCCAACCCGGACGCCGACGCCGGCACCGACGTGATTCGGGCGGTCGCCGGATTCGGCACGCCGGGGCTGCACGACCGCACACCCGTCGGCGACGACACGTTCCTGCACTTCGCCGGCCTGTTCGCCCACCGCCCGCCCACCGCCGCCGGCCTGGGACTGGTGCTGTCCGGGTACTTCGGGTGGGCGGTGGCGGTGGAACCGTTCGCCGGCCAGTGGCTCTATTTGCAGGCCGACAACCGCACCCGCCTGGGCACGGCCGACCGCCCGCAGGGGCTGAACGCCCGCCTGGGGCACGACGCCGTCGCCGGCCGGCGGGTGTGGGACGTGCAGCACAAGATTCGCGTGCGGGTCGGCCCGCTCGACTTCGCCGCCTTCCAGTCGCTGCGGCCGGGCGGCGGCGCGCGGGCGGAGTTGGAGGCACTGGCCCGCGTGTACGCCGGCACCGAGTTCGACCTGGAGGTGGTGCCGGTGCTGGCGGCGGATGCCGTGCCGGGGTTCGCGCTGGACGCGGACGAGGACGACGGCCCGCAGTTGGGGCGAAACGTGTGGGTCCTTTCACACAACGCGGGCACGGCGGCGGCCGACGCCACCTTCGCGGTCGGCTGAATTTTTCCCCGCCCCGGTGCAACAAACGGGTAGGGGGGTGCCGTACTACTGTCGAGCCGGCCAGCGAGTGCGGGCCGAACAAAACCCAGGGAAACCGGCCGCCCACACCGGGCACGCCGGTCACACACCGGAGACGACGACGATGCCGATCTACATCAAGTACGGGGACATCAAGGGCGACGTGACGGCGGAAGGGCACAAGGGGACGGACGGGTGGGTGGAGATCGGCAGCTTCCAGTTCGGCATCGGGCGGGGCATCGCCTCGCCGACCGGCGGCAGCACCGACCGCGAGAGCAGCGCGCCGAGCGTGAGCGAGATCGTCGTCACCAAGACGATGGACAAGTCGAGCTACCGCTGGATGGAGGAGTCGCTGTGGGGCGAGGGGGTCGAAGTGCAGATCGACTTCTGCAAGACGGACAAGGACAAGCTGGAAGTGTACACGACGTACAAGCTGAGCGACTGCATGGTGAGCGGGTACAGCGTGAGCAGCGGGGGCGACCGGCCGACCGAGAGCATCAGCCTGAACTTCACCAAGATCCTGTACGAGTTCAACGAGATGAAGTCGAAGAACGAGAAGGGCGACGCGCCGAAGGCCGGGTGGGACATCGCCGAAGCGAAGAAGGTGTAACCACCCCTTCCGCAGTCCACACCACCGGGCGGACGGTCCGCCCGGTGTTCGTTCCCACCCCCCTCACCGGAGGCGAACATGCCGGTCTCGAAGGCGAACGCCGAAGCCGCGGTCAAGGCACTGGCGGCGCTCAGTTGGCACAGTTTCTCGTCGAAGATGGACCAGAACAAACACCTGTTCGAGCAGAAGCACCTGTCGAAGAAGGGTGCCCTGGAGTCGGCCGGGGCGAACAAGGTCGGCTACTTCAAGAAGCACGTCAAGCTGTCCAAGGTGGCCAGCATCCCGGGGTTCAACAACCTGGCCCCGAAGTTGAAGGCGAAGGTGATGAAGGATTTGGACTTCGAGCTGAGTAGCGGCGGCGGGGTGCCCAAGCACAAGCAGGCCAAGGTGAAGAGTTACGAGCCGGAGTACAACACGGCGATCCGCTGGGGGGACGACCTGTGCCGCCTGCTGAACGACGGGCTGGCCCAGCCGGGCGAGTGCTACCAGTCGGCGGACGCCCCGGAGGCGCGGTTCGTGTTCGTCACCCCGGTGCCGGACGGGTACGTCGGGCGGTTCGTCCGCGGGGGCGACACCCACGGCACCAAAGACGCCGACCACATGTTCGTCGTCATCGCCGCCGGGGCCAACCCGCAGGTCATCACCGCGTACCCGTCGAACAACGACTCCGTCGCGGCCCTCACCGAACTGGTGTAACCCGCCGACCCGCAGGTGCCCCCATGCCGCTGCCACAAACCGACCGCCTGCTGACGGTCTCCACCCCACTCGGGCCGGACGCCGTCCTGCTCGCCGGGTTCAGCGGCCGGGAGGAACTCTCCCGGCCGTTCGCCTTCACCCTCGACCTGGTGACCGACCAGCCCGTCGCCCCGGCCGACTTCGTCGGCCAGCCGGTCGGCTGGCGGGTGGTCTACCCGGACGAGGCCCCGCGGCACTTCCACGGGCGGGTGAAGTCGCTGGCCGTCGGCCCGCTCGTCGGCCGCGGGCTGCGGAGCTACCGCGCCGAGGTGGTGCCCTGGCTGTGGTTCCTCACCCGCACCACCGACTGCAAAATCTTCCAGAACCAGAGCGTGCCGGACATCCTCAAGGCCGTGTTCGGCGCCTTCGGGTTCACCGCCTTCCGCGACGCCCTGACCGGCACCTACACGGCCCGCGAGTACTGCGTGCAGTACCGCGAGTCGGCGTTCGCGTTCGTCAGTCGGCTGATGGAAGAGGAGGGCATCTTCTACACGTTCGAGTTCGCCGACGGCGCGCACACGCTGGTGCTGGCCGACGCCGCCTCCGCCTACGCCGACTGCGCCCCGCACGCCAGTGTCGAGTTCCGCCCCGACCTGTCGAGCGCCGAGGTGGTGGGCAGTTGGGAGCGGCGGTTCGAGTACGTGTCCGGCAAGGCGGCCCACACCGACTACCACTTCATCACCCCCGCCACCGACCTGCTCGCCTCCACCGACACCGTGGTGCCGCTGCCCGGCGTCGCCACGTTCGAGTTGTTCGAGTACCCCGGCCGGTACACCGCCACGGGGGCCGGCACCGCCCGCGCCGGCGTGCGGATGGAAGAGGAGGAGGTGGGGTACGACACCGCCCGCGGCGACAGCCGCTGCTCGTCCTTCCGCCCCGGCGGCAAGTTCACCCTCACCGGGCACCCGCTCGACGACGGCAACTCGTTCGCCTTCCTGAGCGTCACCCACACGGCCACCGAGCCGAGCATCCCCGGCGTGCGGGACGGCCGCGGCGAGTACGCCAACACCTTCGAGTGCCTGCCGGCCGACCGCGTGTTCCGCCCGGCCCGCGCCACCCCCCGCCCGATGGCCGTCGGCCCGCAGTCGGCGGTGGTGGTCGGCCCGAGCGGGGAGGAGATTTACACCGACCAGTACGGGCGGGTGAAGGTGCAGTTCACGTGGGACCGCATCGGCCAGAAGAACGAGAACAGCTCGTGCTGGATGCGGCTGACGGAATCCTGGGCGGGCAAGAACTGGGGCACCGTGTTCCTGCCGCGGATCGGCCAGGAGGTGATCGTCGAGTTCCTCAACGGCGACCCCGACCGCCCGCTCGTGACCGGCCGCGTGTACAACGCCGCCTTCATGCCCCCGTACACCCTGCCCGACAACAAGACGCAGAGCGGCATCAAGACGCGGTCGAGCAAGACGGGCGGCACCGACGACTTCAACGAGCTGCGGTTCGAGGACAAGAAGGGCAGCGAGGACATCTACTTCCACGCCCAGAAGGACGCGCACCGCGTGGTGGAGAACGACGACGACCTGAAGGTGCTGCACGACCAGACCATCACCATCACGAACGCCCGCACGCTGACCGTCAAGGACGCCGACGAGACCATCACCATCGAGAAGGGCAATCGCACCCGCACCGTCAGCAAGGGGAACGACACCCTGACGGTGAGCGAGGGCAACCGGGCGGTGACGGTGACGAAGGGCACCGAGACGCTGAACGTGGACACCGGCGACCGCACCGTCACGGTGGCGAAGGGCAAAGACACCCTGAACGTGAACACCGGCGACCACGTGGTGCTGGTGGCCACCGGGAACGACACGCACACCGTGAGCAAGGGCAACCGCGACGTGCTGGTGGAGGTGGGCAACGACACCCTGACGGTGAAGGCGGGCAACCAGACGGTGAAGGTGAATGCCGGCACCAGCAGCCTCGAAGCGGCCACGTCGATCACGCTCAAGTGCGGGCCGAGCGAGATCAAGCTGGCCCCGGACGGCATCACCATCAAGGGGCTGACGATCAAGATTCAGGGCGACACGATGGCCGAGATGAAGAGCACGATGACCACCGTGAAGGGCGACGGCATGCTCACCCTGAAGGGCGGCATCACCATGATCAACTGACGGCCGCCGCGGCTCTCATTGGTTCCGGCCGACACCCACACCCCCGCCGGACCCACGTCCAAATGTCGGTGGCACACTTGCCGGCCATGTATTTGCGGCGAATCCGATCGCCGGGCGAAGTCGTCGGTACCATCCCGCCACCCGCTCGAATCTCACCCGGCAGCGTGTTGACCGCCGAACGACACGTCCGTTAGGATGACACCGCATCCCGACGAGCCACCGGACGCCCATGATCTTCATCAGCTACCGCGTGGACGACAGTAAGGAGGTGGTCGAACACCTCGACACCCGGCTGGCCGCCGAGTTCGGCCGCGCCGCCGTCTTCCGCGACAAGAAGCGGTTGGCCGGCGGCGACCAGTGGCCGGACGTGCTCGAACAGCAAGCCAAGTCGTGCCGGGTGATGCTGGTGGTGATCGGGGCCAAGTGGCAGACGGCCGCGTACACCGACGACGCCCGCCTCGGCCAACTCCGTTTGCACGACACGGCCGACTGGGTGCGGAAGGAAATCACACTCGCCCTCGACCACGGGGCGACCGTCATCCCGGTGCTGCTGAACGGACAGAAGACGCCCAACCGCACGTGGCTGGACGGGTGCGACCTGGGCCGACTGGCCCAATGCCAGGGGGTAAAGCTCCGCACCGACGAGTACGACGCCGACTTCGCCACTCTCGTCGAAACCGTTCGCACGCACCTCCCCACCCCGCCCGCCCCGCCGCCGCCCGCGCCGTCACCGCCGCCCCCGCCGCGGGTGTGGAAAACGGAAGTGCAATACGCCCTCCAACCGGCCCCGCACTTCGCCGGTCGTGTCGAACTGTTGAAGGAGTTGTCCACCTGGGCCGTCGCCCCGAACGACCCCGTTCGGGTGCGGGCACTCGTGGCCGCCGGCGGCACGGGCAAAACGGCCGTTGCCGAACGGGTGCTGACCAAGTTGCCCGACGAGAACCCGTTCGGCGTGTTCGTGTGGAGCTTCTACGAGAACCCGCAGACCGAGGCGTTCCTGCGGGCGGCGTGCGAATACTTCCTGGGCGAAGCGCCGAAGGACACCGGCGGGCTGCTCGAACATTTGCAACGCGGGTTGCGTGCCGCCGACCTGCCGCACCTGCTCATCCTCGACGGGCTGGAACTGGTGCAGGCGACCGGCACCACCGGCCGGCCGCGTGGCGAACTGGAAGACCCGCTGATGAAGCGGTTCCTGCGGTGGCTGGCGGCCGGCCGCGGCACGCGGGCGAAGGCGCTCATCACCAGCCGCTTTTCGCTGCCCGATCTGGCGGATTGGGGCGAGAGCGGGTTCCGCCCTCGTGACCTCGAAGACCTCGACCCTCCCGCCGCCCGATCCGTCTTCCGCCGACGGGGGGTGCGGGCAACCGACGCCGAACTGGATACTCTCACCGCGAAAGTCCACGGGCACGCGCTGACGGTGGACGTGCTCGGCCTGTACCTCGTCCGGTTCGCCGACGGCGACCCGCGGAACGCCGAGGCGTTCGACCTGACGGCATTCGGCACGCACCAGAAGGCCGAGCGGCTGAGCAAGGTGCTGACCAGTTACTCGGCCAAGCTGCCGAACGAGGAGCGGGATTTACTCGCCCGTCTGTCGCTCTTCCCCCGCGGGGTAACGGGCGAGTGGCTGACGGTGGTGATCGCCGAAGGCGGTCAGACCGCCGGGGCGCTGGCCGGGTGCAGCCCGTTGCAACTGATGAACACGCTGGAGGGGTTGCTGGAGATCGGGCTGGTGTTCGCCTCCGACACCCGCGACGGCCGCACGTTCTCCGCCCACCCGTTCCTGCGCGACTTCTTCCGCGGCCTGCTCGGTGCGACCCGACCGGAGGACGTTCACGAGGCGGTGCGGCGACATTTGGTGTCCGGTCTGGGCGAGCGGCCGAGTGGCAAGGCGTCCTCACCGACCGACCTGGACCGCTACGAACGGCTGATCGAAGTCACCCGGCTGGCGGGCGACTTGCCCGCCGCGGTCGCCCTCTACCGTGATGCCCTCGGCGGGTACTCGCACTTGTCTTGGGTGCTTGGTGAGAACAGTCGCGGCCACCGCATTCTGAGCGGGTTCGTCAACCCCCACGCCGCGGACTCGCCCTTCGACTGGGTCGGCGAGCAGGCCCGAATGGTGGCGAACGAGTGCGCCCTCTACGGCCGCAACTTGGGGATGCTCAACCAGGCGCGAGAGGCGCAACTGGCCGCCCTGCGAGCGGCGGAGGCGAAAGCCGACCGGAGCGCGGTGATCCGGATGGAACAAGACCTCACCGGGTTGGAACTGGCCGAGGGGAGATACCCGGCGGCCGAGCGGCTGGCCCAGAGGTGCTTGACGGAGGCGGATCAGTCCCGTCGTAGCGGGCACGCCCGCATCATCCGAGGGCTGCTGGGCAGCGCGTGCGGGATGCTCGGCCGGGTGCGTGAGGCCCGCGAGCATTTCGCCGCGAATGGTGTCGCCCGGTTGGACAACTACTTCGGGTTTCGGCATTGGGTTTGGTTGGCCGAACTCCGCCGGATGTCCGAACCGCACCCGGTACTCCTCTCGCAAGTGGTTTCCGCACGGCAGACGTGTGCCGAGCGGCAGTTCCATGCCTTAGTCCCGTACTTCGACATCCAGATCAGTCGCGGCTGGATCGACGAAGGGGATATCCGCCGGGCGAGAGAGGCGTTGAACACCGCACGCCAAGCGGCGACCTCGGCCGGGGTGGTGGATGTCGCCCTCCGCTGTTACCACCTCGCGGCGGAGATCGCGCGGCACGAGGAGGATTACACTCTCGGAGAAGCTGAAGCACTCGACGGCATTCAGCTCGCGGACTCGTGCGGGTTCGGGCGGTGGTCGCTCGACATCCGCACCGAGTTGGCCCAGATTCACCTCGCCGCGAATGAACCGGCGAAGGCGATCGAGCCGGCCGAGTGGGTGTTGAAGCGGTCACTGGAAGTCGATTGCCAGTATGCGTGGGGTGTCGCCGACAGCCTGCACCTGCTCGGCGTGGCGTACTCGCGGTTGGGTGAAAAGGAGATGGCCCGCGAACACCTGTTGCGGGCCGTCGAGAAGCGCCGCCCGCTCGAACACCCCGGTCTGAGTGAGAGTGCAGCGGAGTTGGCGCGGCTGGGGTAGGTGCCCCAAAGTCGCGGGTCGCTACCATACTCCCCCCATGCCGTTCGCCGTCCACATCGGTGCCACCGTCCTGCTCCCGGTCTGGGTGACGGTCGGCTTCCTCCTCAGCGGGGTGACGGTGCTGCTGTCGTTGTGGCGGGTGAACGACCGCGACATCCCCCGCATCGGCGTCCTCACCGCCGCCTTCTTCGTCGCCTCGTCCGTCCACATCCCCCTCGGCGTGGCGTCCGTTCACCTGCTGCTGAACGGGTTGGTCGGCGTCGTCTTGCGGTTGCGGTCGCCGCTGGCGGTGGCCGTCGGGCTGACGCTGCAAACGTTCCTCATCGGGCACGGCGGGCCGGACGCACTCGGCGTCAACTTCGTCGTCCTCACGCTGCCCGCGCTGCTGGCGGGGGTGTTCTGCCGCAAGCTGTTCCGCGTGATGCCGGCGTTCGCCGCCGGAGCGGTGGTCGGCGGGGGAACGGCCATACTGACAGTGCTGTTCCACGCGGCGGTGGTGTACGCCGGGTCGGTGGACCGGAGCGGGTTCGTGGCGGCGTTCAGTCTGGTCGCACACCTGCCGGTGATCGCCGTCGAGGCGGTGGGCGTGGGGTTCGCGTGCCGGGTGCTGGCGAAGGCGAAACCCGAGTGGCTGGGGGTGGAGGTGGTCGCGGAACCTCACCCCCCGGCCCCCTCTCCATGATGTGGGAGGGGGTGTTCAACTTGGAACCGGGAACGCAGTGACCGGGTCAGTGGTTGGCACCCCACTCACTGCGTTCGGGGTTCCAGATGATCGGAAAGTCGGCGCCTTGAACACCCCCTCTCCCAGGGGAGAGGGGGCCGGGGGGTGAGGTCTCGAACCTCGTCGTATCCACGAAACCCGGCAAACTCACGTCGCGCCGCCCGCCCCGACATCTCACCCCACGTCCCGTCTTCCCACTTTCGCCAAAGCCGCACGCCCCCGCGGTTCGATAACACCGATACGCTCACGCGCCGGGTGACGACGGCCGACCCCTGCGCAAGACGGAACGGACTCCGGAGCCTCACCCCGTGGCCGCCGACGCCCCGGCCCTGGTGGTAGAAACGTCGCACCTGACGAAGATCTACCAGGACCGACAAATCGCCCTCAACGACCTGTCCGTGGCTGTGGAGCCGGGGGCGGTGATGGGCCTATTGGGGCCGAACGGGGCCGGCAAAACCACCTTCCTGCGGCTCGTCCTCGGCCTGCACTCGCCCACCGCCGGCTGGTGCAACGTGTTCGGCAAGCGGATGCACCCGAACGCCGCCGACCTCCGCCGCCGCATCGGGTACATCCCCACCAACCCGCAGTTCCCCCGCGGCATGACGCCGATCGAATACCTGGATTACATCGGCCGGCTGTTCGGCATGACCCGCGAGAGCCGCAAGCCGAAGCTGGCCAAGCTGATTCGCGCGGTGGACCTGCTGCCGCAGTCGGGTCAGCCGATCTCCAACTTCACGCCAGGCATGACCGCCCGCCTCGCCGTCGCGGCCAGTCTGATCAACGACCCGGACCTGCTCATCTGGGACGAGCCGACGCACGGCCTGGACGTGGAAGCCCGCCGCGGGATGCTCGAGTTGATCAAGACGCTGGCGGCCGAGAAGACGATGATCATGAGTTCGCACAACCTGAGCGACATCGACGAGGTGTGCAACCACGCGGCCGTGCTGAACAAAGGGCACCTGATCTTCCACGGCAGTTTGCAAGAGCTGAAGGGCCGCATCCGCAAGAACCACTACGAGCTGGACCTGGAGGGCGACCAGAAGAGCATCACCAAGAGCGTGCAGCAGGTGAAGGTGATGAAGGAGGTGATCTCGGCCAGCATGAGGCACCGGCGGCTGGAACTGAAGCTGACCGACGACGTGGGCAACACGGGCGTGCTGGCCATGGTGTTCCAGACGCTGTTCGACAACAAGGTGACGCTGGTGAGCGTGCGGAGCGTGGGCGCGCAGACGGAGACGGCGTACCTGGACCTGGTGGAGAAGGAAGACCAGCGGGGGTTCGCCCGCCTGTTCAAGCTCACGGGCGAGGCGGCCTGACCCTCGTTCCCACGCTCCGCGTGGGAACGTCCGCCTCGACGCTCCGCGTCGGGGTGGCCAGGGACGCAGAGCGTCCACCGTTTCGTTCCCACGCGGAGCGTGGGAACGAGGGTCAGGTCGGACCGGAGTTCCCATCGCTCCGGTCGCTCGCGCTCTCGGCTCGTCAGTCCACTACTGAACAAAGTTGCATTCCGCGGAACACGTGATATTGTGTTCACTATCGCCCACCCGTCACGCAGGAGCCTGTCATGTCCGTCCAGTCCAAGCCGGCCGGTTACCACTCCGTCACCCCGTACCTGATCGCCAAGGACGCGCACGCGGCCATCGCCTTCTACAAGGAGGCGTTCGGCGCGGTCGAGACGTGCAAGCTGCTCATGCCCGACGGCAGCATCTGCCACGCCGAGATCCGGATCGGCGACTCGAACGTCATGATCGGCGAGGAGAACCCGACGTGGGGCAGCAAGAGTCCGCTCGCGCTGAACGGCACGCCGACCGGGTTCATGATCTACGTGCCCGACGCCGACGCCGCGTTCACGCAGGCCCTCGCCGCCGGCGCGACGGTGGAGAAGCCGGTCGAGGACCAGTTCTGGGGCGACCGCACGGGCAGCGTGATCGACCCGTTCGGGCACAAGTGGACGCTCGCCACGCACGTCGAGGACGTGAGCGAGCACGACATGCAGGCCCGCCTCAACGGGTGGATCGCCGGCATGAGCGAAGGGCAGACGCAGGCGGCGTGAAACGAACTGGAACCTCACCCCCCCCGGCCCCCTCTC
>JANNVG010001194.1:0-3662 GCA_031414395.1 Fimbriiglobus sp. | reverse complement strand
CGGCGGGTGGGGGGTCTGCTTACTTCCGGTGGCACACCCCGGATCTCCCCTTCGCCGATGGAGGCGACCTGACGCGGCTGAAGGCGCTCGTGCGGCTGGCGGCGACGTGCCCCGACCTGGCCGCGTTCGCGGCGCAGGTGTGAGGGGCCGCCCGCCGAGGCACCTACTTCTTGTCTTCGGGCCGCGGGTAGCGCATGCCCTTCGTGAAGTGCGGCACGGTGTTCGGCGTGTCCTCCGGCGGGGCGTCGTAGGGCAGGCTCTTCACGAACGACACCAGGTCGTCCACCTCTGCCGGCTTCAGGTGGCTCGTGGTGCCGTGCTTGTCGCCCGTGTTGTGCGTGGTCAGCACCTCGTGCAGCGTCTTCGCCCGCCCGTCGTGCAGGAAGGTGTTCATGCGGTACACGCCGAGCAGCGTGGGCGTGTCGTACTTCGGCCCCATCTTCTCCCGCTTGTCGTCGCCCGTGCCCACGTCGTGCGTCTTGAACGGCTTCACCGCCAGCGAGCTGTCCGAGTAGTACGCCCCGGTGTGGCAGGTGGCGCACTTGGTGGCGGCGCCCTCGAACAGCTTCTTCCCCCGCTCCGCTTCGGCCGTCAGCTTGCCCGGCCCGGCCGCGTGGGGCGACAGCCGCACCGGGAACGAGTTGGTGTAAATGGCCATCGCGTCCAGGTCTTTGGTCAGCCCGGAGCACTTCTGGTCGAGGGCCACGCGGTCGGTCTCCTTGCCCTGCTTCAGCCGCTCGGTGCTCAGCCCGCGTCCCCGCATGAGCACCCCGCGGATGGTGTACTCGAAGTCCTGGCTCTCGTCCCGGTCGGCGCTCCAGTGCAGCGGGTGCGTGTGCGCCAGCCCGAACAGGTTGGGCGTCTTGCGTTCGCCCTCGGGGTTCTGCCACGTGCGGCCGTCGGTCACGCCGTCCGGGTGGCAACTGCTGCACGACACCCACCCGATGCCCCGCCCGCCGCCCATCGGGGTGAGGGCGGTGACGAACAACTCCTTGCCGCGGCGCCACTCGGCCGTGTGCGGCGGGTCGCACACCTTCACCCCGTCCACCCGCCGGCCGGTCGCGTCGTACACGCCCACCTCGTAGTCGAGCGTGTTCGAAATGTACACCTCGGCCCCGCTCGGGCTGACCCGCACGGCCCGCGGGTGCTGGCCGATCCGCACCGCGTTCCCCTTCCGCTTCAGCTCGCGGTAGTCGTCGTCGATCACCGTGTGGACGTTCATGTCGTTGGTGCCGGCGTAGATCGTGTACCCGGTCTTCCCGTCCGGGCTGATGGCCGTCTCCCACGGGTTAGTCGGCACGTACACGCCGTTGTAGGTGTCCAGGGAAATGCTCCGCCGCCGCTTCTCGTCCTTCGGCCGTTCGAACAGGTCGCACATGCTCACCTGCGGGAAGATCGACCCGGACGCGTCGAACGCCGTCACCCGGCTGCGGATGTGCGTCACGTAGGCCTTCGGGCGGGTGGGGTGGAGCGTCACGCTCCGGGCCAGGTTGTCGAAGTCGTACCCCGGCCAGGTGTCCGTCACTTTGCCCGTCTCGCGGTTCACGGCCACCAGCCCGGCGGAGAAGAACTCGGTGGCGTACAGCGTCTTCTCGTCGGCACTCAGGGCGAGGCCGCGGGCGTACTTACCGACGGGAAAGGTGCGGACCACCTTGCGGGCGGCCACGTCGATCTCGGACACCGTGCCGGGGTAGTCGTGCGTCACGTACGCGAACTTGCCGTCGGCCGTACACACGATGCCGTAGGGTTCGTCGTCCACCTTCAGCGTGAACTGGTGGCCTTTCGCGGCGTCGTAGAACAGGACGCGGTCGTCGCCCCACACGGTGGCCAGGATGGTGTCGGACTTGCCGGCCCACGTCACCCCTTCCGGGTGGTCGCCGCACGGGAACTCGGCCAGCTTCTTGCGGGCCTTCAGATCGACGACGCTGATCGTGCCGGCGTCGGTGTTGGCGACCACCAGCTTGGTGCCGTCCGGGTGGACGTCCATCAGGCTACTCGACGAGCCGGCGACGACGGGCGGGATGAACAGGAGCGCGAGCGCGAGTGCGACGAGGCGACGGGGCACGGGCCACCCTCCGGAGCGATGAGGCAGGACGGGTATGTTACGCCAAAGTGCGGGCGGGGCGAAAGGGGTGCGGTCCCACTCGCCAGCCGAACAGCCGAACTTGTGCGTGGCCGTCGCCCGTCCGCCGGTGTACACTCCGAATCGCCCCGAGGTGTCGCCGATGCCCCCGACCCGTCGCCAGTTTCTCTCCGCCGCCGCCGCCACCGCTGCCGCCGGAGGTGTTCTGCTCGCTCCGCGAGCGGGTGCTTCCGTTCGTTCGCTCGCCCCGACCGCCGATTCCGTCATCTTCCTGATGCTCACCGGCGGGCCGAGTCAGCTCGACACCTGGGATCCGAAGCCCGACGCCCCGTCGGACGTGCGGTCGCCGTTCGGCGCCATCCCCACGAAGGTGCCGGGCCTTCGCGTCACCGAACTGTTCCCGAAGATGGCCGGCATCGCCGACAAGTTCGCCCTGGTGCGGAGCGTCCACCACACCGACGCCCCGATACATGAAGTCGGCTTCCAGTGGGTGAACACCGGCCGACTGTTCCGCGACGGCCCGGAGTGGCCGAGCGTGGGATGTGCGTTCTCGTGCCTGGACTGGAAGACTGCGAGCGATCCGCCGAACCTTACGACCGTGCTTTCGAGCGGCCCGATCCGTACCGGCTTGGACGTGAGCCACGGGCAAGGGTGGGGCTGGTTGGATCAGTGGGAATACAGGCCCATCGTGCTGAACAGCCTGCGAGACTTGAACCACGGCATCAGGGTGGCGGCTGGGGCCACGGGTGTTCACGCCAAACAGGGTTTACGCTCCGTCATCACCATCAACCAGTTCAGTACCGTCTTCGACTCCCCCTCGTGGGATTGTCACGCGGAGTACACCGGCCCGCTGTCGTGTTCGCTGGCCGACTACCGTGACACCGTGGCCCCATCCTTCGACGCAGCGTTCACCCAACTCGTCACCGACTTAAACGGCCGCGGGTTGCTCGACCGCACGCTGGTGGTCGCCACCGGGGAGTTCGGCCGCACGCCGAAGTTCAACTGCAACGGCGGCCGCGACCACTGGCCGGGCGTGTGGACGACCATCTTCGCCGGCGGCGGAGTGAAGGGCGGACAGGTGGTCGGCGCGTCCGATGCTATCGCGAGCGAACCGAAGGACCGCCCGGTTCACGCGGCCGACATCCCCGCCACTATCTTCCACGCGCTCGGCATCGGCCCGGACGCCACCATCCCCGGCCCGACCGGTTCGCCCGTGTTGGCTTACACCGGCAGGCCGATCCGCGAGTTGTTCTGAACGGTCTGGTAGAATACCGGCACTGCGGAGGGCGAGCGATGACCATCACGGTGGACGCGAAGGAGCTGCCCGGCCGGTTGGCCGAACTGGTGGCGCTGGTCGAACGCGGGGACGAGGTGATCGTCTGCGACGGCGACGTGCCGGCGAAACTGGTGCCGCCCCCGCCGCCCGCACCGACTCCCATCAAACGGGAGTGGGTGTTCAACATGCACCCCGGCGCGATGGTGATGCGTGAGGATTTCGATGACCCCATCGACGAAGACGCCTTCTTGAAAGGGAAGGCGTGAAGCCAGAGTCAGAGACCTCACCCCCCGGCCCCCTCTC
>JANNVG010001193.1:0-2722 GCA_031414395.1 Fimbriiglobus sp. | reverse complement strand
GGCACAGGCGATCGGCCCCGGGCCCCCTGTCGGTCGCGGTTCCATGATGTTACCCCTTCAGGTCGGCCAGCTTCGCCCCGAAGTTGATGTGGAACGGCGTGCCGCGGATGACCAGTGCGGGGAGCGTTTTCACCCCCTCCCCTTCGGCCTCCGGGATGCGATCCGGGTGTTCGCCCAGGTGAACCATCTCCACCGCGAACCGCGTCGGGTCGAGCGCTTGCACCACCGCCTGTTCCGCACTCACGCACACCGTACACCCCGCGTGGTAGAACTTCGCCCGCGTCATCGTCTGCCCTCCGGTAAGATGGGAACTGCACTGTAGCCGGCCTCTGTGAGGCCGGGCCGCACTGTAGCCGGCCTCTGTGAGGCCGGAATCCGACCGGCCTCACAGAGGCCGGCTACAGTTTCAGCATCGCATCTTTCGCGGGCCATCGCGCCGCCTCAACCGGGCACCACAAAGTGGGGGGGGCACCTTTTGGGAAGTGTCACCGAAACCAGCCCGCCGCTGGCGGAAATGTTCGAGACGTGCATCGGGTGCAAGTGGACGCTCGTGGTGCTGGGTCACGTCCGCAACGGTGTGAACCGGCCGGGGGCGATGGAGCGGGCCACGCCCGGCCTGACGGCGAAGGTGCTGAGCGAGCGGTTGACGAAGTTGATGGCGTTCGGCATCCTGGCGAAGCGGAGTTTCCCCGAAATCCCGCCGCGGGTGGAGTACACGCTCACCCCGTTCGGCGAGCGGTTCGTGGCGATCCTCGACCAGATCGAGCGGTTGAAGGCGGAGTTCGGGGGTAGCGTGTAGGTCGCGGTCGAACAATCCCCGCAGGGGATGTGAGGCCCGACGGCGTTCGACCTGTGCGAACTGGTGGGTGGCCGTCGGGCCTCAGGGTCGGTGCGGGACCTGTTCGACCGCGACCTACAAGACTGGCCCGCCCTACCGTCACAGCCCGCGCAGCTGGGCCGCCTGGCCGACGCGGTCCACCGCCAGCGTGAACGCGGCCGTCCGCCAGTCGCAGGCGTGTTTCGTCCGCGTCGCCTTCAGGTCGGCATACGCCTTGTGCATCGTCCGCTTCAGCTCGTCGTTCACCTTCTCCTCGGTCCAGCGGTACATCTGCACGTTCTGCACCCACTCGAAGTAGCTGACCGTCACCCCGCCGGCGTTGGCGAAGATGTCCGGCAGCATGGTCACGCCCTTCTTCTGCAAGATGGCGTCGGCCTCGATGTCGGTCGGGTGGTTCGCCCCCTCGATGATGACTTTGGCCAGCACGCGGTCGGCGTTCTTGGCGGTCAGCACGTCGCCGAGTGCGGCGGGAATCAGCACGTCCACGGGCGAGTACAGCAGCTCGTCCGCCGGCATCGCCTCCGCGCCGGGGAAGCCGGTCACGCCTTTGGTGTCCTTCACGAAGTCGAACAACTTCGGCACGTCCAGCCCGGCCGCGTTCCGCACCGCCCCGCCCACGTCGCTGATGGCCGTCACCTTGCCCCCCGCCGCGTGAATCAACCGCGCCGCCCACGAGCCGACGTTGCCGAACCCCTGGATGGCGTAGGTGAAGTCCTTCACCTGCTTGCCCGTGTCGGCGAACAGCGATTCGGCGGCGAACAGCAGCCCACGGCCGGTGGCGGCATCACGACCCAACGACCCGCCGAGTTCGACCGGCTTGCCCGTCACCACGCCCGGCGCGTACCCCTTGAACTTGCTGTACTCGTCCACGATCCACGCCATCGTCTGCGCGTTGGTGCCCATGTCGGGGGCGGGGATGTCGGAGTACGGGCCGATCACGTCGGCCAGCTTCTGGGTGAACACGCGGGTGAGGCGTTGCAGTTCGGCCATCGAAAGCGTCTTCGGATCGACGGCGATGCCGCCCTTCGCCCCGCCGTAGGGTAGGTCCACCACGGCCGTCTTCCACGTCATCAGTTGGGCGAGGGCGTTCACCTCGTCGATGTCCACCTGGTGGTGGTAACGGATGCCGCCCTTCATCGGCCCGCGGCTGTTGTCGTGCTGCACGCGGAAGCCGACGAACGTGCCCAGGGTGCCGTCGTCGCGGATGATGCTGCACTCGACCTTGATTTCGCGGTACGGGGTGATGAGTGACACCCGCTGGCGGTCGTTCAGTTTGAGCAAGTCGGCGGCGCGGTGGAAGTACTTGGCGGTGGCTTCGGACGGGGTCATGGGCGGCACCGGGGGAGGAGGAACGGCGTGCGGATATGGTAGCCGACGGTCTCCGACAGGATACACGCCCGCCCGCCGGATGGTTCTTTCCACCTCCCCCCACCCGGCTTTGCCTAAACCAGCCCGTCTGACAAAACCGTGCTGATCCTGTCAAAACCGTGGGGGATTCTTAGGATGATCGCACCTGTGTGGAGGTGGTGCGATGGGCAAACAGTTCACCGTCGAGTTGCCCGACGAGGTGGCGGCGGCGCTAGAGTCTAACCCGAAGGGCGATAGCATTCAGGCTTACGCACAGTCGATACTCGTGAGTGCGGTCAGCAAGCAAAACAAGAAGCCGAAGGCCGAGACCGGGGAGATGGAGGTTACTAACGGCCAGTCGCCCCCAAGTAGTCCGCAAGGCGCTTTCCTGCATTCGTGGCGAGACATGCTTGATAGGCAAGCAGTCGCACTGTGGATTTGCGGTGAACTGCGCGGCGCGTCCGACCGTGCCGCCGGAGTGCTTGGGGGAGCTTTCGTTGACGACTCCTTAACCGATCTGATCAAGGAGTCCTTGAA
>JANNVG010001192.1:0-2280 GCA_031414395.1 Fimbriiglobus sp. | reverse complement strand
CAACTCGATGAGGGTGAACCCGTATCTCTGCTTCTTCATGGAGCGGACGTCCCCGGGGCTCGAAGGCCCGGTGGTTGCGGGTTGGCTTCCGAACGCTCCCAGGGGCCGCGGCGAAGACGAGGCTCTTCAATGCCCCCACTGCTGCCCCACGAGTTGGCCCAGTTCGCCCGCAAGTACCGCTTCGCCGGCGGGCGGGTGCGGCGGGTGCGGATCATCCCGCGGAAGGGCGGTGCCACGGTGGAAGTGGTGCTGAAAGTCACGCCCACCATCACCGACCTGGGGGCCGACGCGCCGACCCCCGTGCGGCTGGTGCTGCGGATCGACGGGGTCGAGGAGTACCGCTTCCAGAAGCGGCCGATCGGGTCGGCGGCGCGGGTGAGCGAGGTGAAGTTCGCCACGTTCAGCGGGCTGATTTACATCAACTTCGACGCCTGGGGCCTGCAACCGGGCGAGATGCCGGGCGTGCACGACTTCCGCGCGTCCGACGCATTCGTGGCCGGCCGGAGCGCGAGCTGGGAAGTGGTGAAGGCGAACAAGCCGAGAGCGTGAGCGACCGGAGGTTGAGGTGAACCGGCGGCGTGAGCCGCCTGGGTGGGTGGTGATCGGCGGAACCGACGTGCAGCCCCGTCAGCAGGTCAGTCTTCGCCGGCGCGTCGGAACGCACTTGCTGACCGCACGAGTGCCCCTAGTGGTGGCCTTGAGGCCGGGTGAAGGTGGTGCCTTCTCGGCGAGTTTGAGGATGTCGGCGACCTCGGCGTAGTCCGCGTCGGTCGGATCGAGCATTATGGTCCGAATGCCCTTCTCGTAGATTCGCTTCGCCAGATTCTTGGCGAGCTTGCGGAAGTCATCCCCTTTCTCGTCGAACAGAACGAAGTGATCGAATTGAACCTCGGGGTCACGCTTGCCCGGCACCATTTGCTTGTGAGGCCCAATCCCGATCCACGTCAACTTGTACGCGATGCCCTCTTCTTGTGGCTCGCGGCCGATGCCACCGATTCCGATCACGGCCTCGTAGTTCCATCCGCGAACCCTTTTCATGCAGCCGTTGCACCCGAACGTGCCTGTTTCACAATCCGGGTCGCCGGTGTGGGTCCGCTTGTAGACGAGTACACGCATCGATTGCCCCTCACGTTGTGTCGGGCCTCGCTCCCGCTCCGCGGTCGCTCGACCACGACCTACTTGCTGGCTTTGTACCAGTCCAGTGCCGCCGTCATCCCCTCGGCGAAGCTGGTGGCGGGCGAGTACCCCAGCACCGTTCTGGCTTTACCGATGCCGAAGTCGAGGTTCAGGCCGGCGAACTTGAGCTTGGCTTGCGTGATCCGCGGGGGGTGCGGCTTGTTCTTCCGGCGGAACACCGACTCCCGCCAGTTGGCCAGAAAGCGGCCGAGGAACAGCGGGATGTTCCGCTTCGGTCGCGGGATGCCCAGCCCGTCCGCGATGCTCTCGAAGAAGCGGCGCTTGGGCACGAACTCGCCGTCGGTGATGTTGAACACCTCGCCCACCGCAGCCGGGTTCTCCGCCGCCAAGTAGATCGCATCCACCAGGTTGCCGACGAACGTGGTGTTCAGCGCGTACTTACCCTGAGCGATGTAGATGATCCACCCCTCGCGGAGTTGATCGACCAGCTTCGGCAGCACGTTGCGGTCCCGCGGGCCGTAAATGAACCCCGGCCGCAGGATGGTCACGGGGATGCCGCGCTCGCGGTGGTACTTCATCGCCAGCGTTTCGGCTTCCACCTTCGATTGCGTGTACCCGTCGATGTGGTGTTCGGGCAGCGGTTCGGTTTCGTCGGTGCCGTAGTGGTGGCGGGCGGCGTACACGCCAAGGCTGCTGAGATGCACGAAGCGGGTGAGTGGCTTGCCTGCACACGCATCGAGCAAATGCCGCAGGCCATCGACGTTCACCTTGCGGTACTCGTCGACGTGCCCCCAGTCGCCGACCTTCGCGGCCGAGTGGACGACGACATCGACGCCGCTGAGCGCGTCGGCCAACCCGGTCGGGTCGGACAGGTCGCCCGGCACGACCTCCGCGCCGACGGACTTGAGGAAGCTGGTGTCCGCCGACGGGCGGGCGAGACACCGCACGCGGTGCCCGCGGCGGACGGCGGCTTCGGCGACGTGCGAGCCGACGAACCCGGTGCCGCCGGTGATCAGGTAGGTAGACATGGGGGGTGTTGTAGAGGGGACGGCGGTCTTGGCGAACCCGGCCCGCCAGGGCCGCGGGGGTGGGGGTGTGACGTTCACCCGCGGCCCGTGCGGGCCGGGGTGGCCCCGAAACGCC
>JANNVG010001191.1:0-7537 GCA_031414395.1 Fimbriiglobus sp. | reverse complement strand
ACCCGGCGACCCCCGCCACAGGTCACTCGCGGCGGGGGTCGCCGGGCTGCACCCGGCTCGCCCGCCCTACGAGACACGCCACTCGACCCGCCCTACAACACTTACGCACATCGAGCCGTTCCGCGTGGTCCCCGACCGGTGGTCGGAACTGGTCGTCGGTACGCCCCTCGTACCGGCCGGCTGACAGTGCGGCGGACTCACGTCGCGCCGTCCGGCTCAGGCAGTGGCGTGAAGAAGAACGCCCACTTCTCGTAGGTCCGGCTGTGCCGGACACCGATGAGACATGCCACAAGTGTCGCCGGCCCCGCCGCTCACGCCTACTTCTCCGCCTTCGCCGGCGGCTTCGGCCCGAGCTTCGGGTTGAACAGGCCGGCGATCTGTTCGCTGAGGCCTCCGGGGTCGGCGCCGGCCAGGTTGGTCAGCACGATCACGCTCAGGTCGTCCCCGCGGTAACGCGAGATGTGCGTGGTGAACCCCTGCCACGCCCCGCCGTGATGGTGGTGCCACTGCCCGCGATCTTCGTCCACCTGCCACCCGAACCCGTACGGGAATGTCTTGCCGGTGTTCAACGTGACGGGCGTGAACGCCGCCTTCCAACTGTCGGCCGTCAGCACCGCCCCATCCCGCACGCCCTTGTCCCACGCCACCATGTCGCGGAGCGACACGTACAGCGCGCCGTCGGCGGTCGTGTTGATGGTCGGGGCCACCCACTCCTGGTTCTTCAACTTCTTGCCGTCGAACCGGTAGCCGGCGGCGCGGTGGGGTACGATGTCCGCTTCGGTGATGATGCGGGCCGTCTTCATGCCCAGCGGGGCGAACACGTCGTCCTTCAAAATGTTACCGTAGAACCGGCCAGACGCCTTCCGGGCGATGAACCCGAGCAGGGCGTACCCGGTGTTGCTGTACGCCCACTTGGCACCGGGGGCGAACGTCGGCTTCAGCCCGAAGGCCAGCTTCGCCAGCTCGTCCTCGGTGTAGTCCTTCCGCAGGTCGAGGGCCTGCGTGTAGTCGCCCAGGCCGGACGTGTGCGTGAGCAGGTGGCGGACGGTGATCTTGCCCCACCGGAACGGGGTGTCGGGGAGGAAGTTGGTGATCGGGTCGTCGAGGGACAGTTTCTTCTGTTCGGCCAGCAGCAGGATGACGGCGGCGGTGAACTGCTTGCCGACGGAGCCGGACTGGAAGACGGTGTCGGCCGTGACCGGCACGGCGTGTTCGACGTTCGCCTCGCCGTACCCCTTCGCCACCACTTCCTTGCCCTGGTGAATCACCGCCACCGCCGCACCGGGGATCTGTTGCTTCTTCAACGCGGCGGTTACGACGGCATCGATCGTCTCGACCGCCACCGGCTCGGCGGCCGACGCGAACGAGGCGAGCAACAGGGCGAACAGGCACACGCGAGACATGCCGGCCTCCGAACGGGGTGTTGATGTCCATGACAACAACTCAAGTGCCATTAGACGGGACGCCCGCGCTCCCGCGAAGCATTTCACCACGCGCCGGCTTTGAACTTGAGGTCGGTGAGCGTCTGGCCGGGGAGCAGTTTGCGGAGTTCGCCGAGCAGCTTCCGCTTGTGGAATTGGGCCAACTCTTGCACCAGCACGCCGTTCCGCACTTCCACTTCCAGCACCCCGCGGCGGAGGCTCAGCACGCGGGTTTGTCCCGGCCACTCGGCCGCCACCTCGGCCCACACGCCTTCGAGACGCGAACGCTCGCTCAGCCGCCCCCACCCGCGGGCGGTGAACAGCCGGCCGAGCACGTCACCGAGGTTTTCTGGCCCCTTTTCGCTCATGGTGTCATTTGTAGGGCGGGTCGAGCGGCCGGAGACACCGATGACCGACACGACACGCCGGGTGTTTCGCGGTTCAGCCGACCGGCCGCGACGCCCCGCCGCCAACTCGTCAGCGGTTCGCGGCGGGGCGTCGCGGCCGGCTGTTTGAGTCCGATTCGTCAACGGATGAGCCGGCCGCTCGACCCGCCCTACACGATCACTCCCGGTCGCCCATCGGCATGACCAGGTACATGTACTGGTCGCCGACGCGGAAGACGGCCGGCTTCTCGCGGTTGGTCATTTCGAGCGTGGCGGTCGGCTCGCCGTCGATCGCTCGGAACATCTCCGTCAGGTAGCTCGGGTCGAAGGCGATGTCGATCTCGTCGCCGGGGTACTCGGGCAGTTCCAGTTCCACCTCGCTCGATCCCGTCTCCGGCCCGCGGGCCTTCATCGTCACCTTCTGCCCGCTGAACTGGAAGTCCACCCGCTTGCTCTCGTCGTCGGACGTGATCGCCGCTTGCCGCACCTTCGCAAAGAAATCCGGCACGTTCAGCGGGAACTGCACGGCCGACTTCTTCGGCACGATTTGCTGGTACATGGGGAACTTGCCCTGCACCAGCCGGGTGTACACGGTGGCGCGTTCCGTCTGGAAGAGGGCATCGTTCGTGTTCAGGGCCACGCGGATCCGCTCGCCGTCGTCGGTCAGGTTGCGCTCGAGCAGTTGGATGGCCTTCAGCGGGACCAGGTGCGACGGCGGCTTGGCGTCGGCGGTGCCGTGCAGCTCGGCCGGGCCTTCGGCGATGGCCAGCCGCTTGAGGTCGGTGGCCACCAGACGGGCCTTCTTGCCGTCGGCCTCCCACAGCACGCCGTTCACGTTGTACCGCGGCGAGTTGTCCTTGCGGTTGGCGGCGAAGGCGGTGCGCTTGATCATCGTCCGCAGCACGCCGGCGGAGATCTCGTGGAACCGCCCGCCCTGGTCGAACGTGGGCACGTCGGGGAACTCGGCCGGGTCGCCGCCGGGCAGTTCGTACTTGCCGCCCCGCATGGTCACGCGGGTGGTCTCCTCGCCGGCGTCGATGGTCACTTCCAGGTCGGTCGCTTCCTTCAGGATGTTCACCAGCTTCGTGACCGGCAGGATGGCACTCCCGCCGCGGCTCACCTTGATGCCCCGCAGCTCGTAGCGGATGCCCACCTCCAGGTCCGTCGCCATGATGATCAGGGCGTCGTCGTGGGCCATCGCCTTCACGTTCGACAGGATCGGCTTGGTGCTGCGTGCGGCCACTGCCATCTGCGCGATCTGGCACGCGGCGAGTAGCCCGTCGATCTGACACGTCACCTTCATGGCGTTCTCCGTGGCGGCGTGGGCGATGACCGGTTCCAGCGAATCACCCCGGATTGCGTTGCTTGCTGTAGCCGGCCTCTGTGAGGCCGGTCAGGACCGGGGTCACAGACCCCGGCTACGGCAGAACATCAACGCACGCTGGAATCACCCGGTCACTGCGTTCCCGGTTCCAGTTCGATTCCTTCCTGGTCGCCTGCCTTCTTTCTTTATCTCTCTTTGAAGTCTAAAGACAGTAGGGACAGTAAGGTGCCGGCCGTTCGTGGCGCGCACGCCACCCGCACGACCCGCGTGGCCTGAGAACTCACGGGGAAGTCGATGCCCCGCGGGTGTGGAAAAGCCGGCGCGCCGGTGGCGCAATTGTGGCGCGCCGTGACGCGCCGAACAACCCCAATGACAACCGCCCGCTGAAACGCACTTTGCGCGCCCGTGCGCGTCAGGGGCGCGCCACCGGCGCGCCGGCTTTTCCACAGTGTTGCTCACGAGCCGCAACCGCCAGGGAGCGGGGATGTCAAAGACCGCTCCCTGGCGGTCGCGGCTCGTCGGCGGTCGTGGCCAGTCACTCCAACCCTCGCCGTAGCTCCCGCACCCGCCCGGCCAGTTCCACGTCAGTGGCGATTGCCGCTTCGATCTTCCGCACGGCGTTCATCACGGTCGTGTGATCCCGCCCGCCGAAGTGCCGGCCGATCACCTTCAGCGGCAACTTCGCCACTTCGCGGCCGAGATACATGGCCACCTGCCGAGGGATGAGCACTGTCCGCAACCGACTCGCCCCAAGCAAGTCCTTCACCTTCACTCGGAATGCACCTGCCACTGTACGGGTGATGCGGTCGAGAAGCGGTGTCGGTGGCGGCGGGGTGGCGAGCAGTTCCCGCACCTGCGTTGCGGACAGTTCGCCTTTTCGGGCTGCACTGGTGGTGCGGAGTGTGTCGATCATACCGGCGAGGGGGCGGAGGCCGTCGGCACACCGGGCAAGGACGTCGATGGCCTCCGCCGCCAGCCGCACACTCGCCTTCGCCGAGTACCAGCCGGCGAACCGCGTGCGAGATGCCAGGCCGAACGGGTCGAGCCGAATCACCAACCCGGCCGTCAGGCGATTGGTCAACCGCCAGGGCAACTCCACCAGTGCCGCCGGACCCGCCGAGGCGGTAAACAGCGTGGGCATTCGCCGGGCCGAGCGCACGTCCAGCAGAGAAAGCACCGAACCCACGTCGGCGTCTTTGATGTGCTGCACGTCTTCGAGGGCGAGCAGATCGACGGAGCGTAGGGCGGTCAACTCGTCCGGCTCGCGGGGAAGCTCCGCACTCGCCATCACCTGCACCGTGCGAGACTGTTCACCCGCGATCACTTGACTCACCACTGCCCGCACCAGCGCACTCTTCCCGCACCCCGTCGGCCCGTGGAACACTAGCGGCCGGGCGAACCGCGGCCCGCACGCTTCCTTGCGGAACGCCGTCACCAGCCGTTCGGCCGCCCGCACCGCCGAGCGGTTCTCGGGCACCACGAGCAGGTCGGCCCAGGTGTCGGGGGCGTTTTGCATGAGACCTCACCCCCCATCCCCCACTCCCAAGGGAGAGGGGGACGGGGGGTGAGGTCCCCGTTCCACTTTGGGCTAGCGGAAAGCGTCCTGGTCTCGATACGGTATCGACGGCCCGCACCCCTGCGAAGCACTCGGATGTCCGCACCCCGCATTCACCCCTCCGCCGTCGTTCACCCCGACGCGAAGCTGGCCGACGACGTGACGGTCGGCCCGTTCGCGGTCATCGATGCCGCGGTTACACTCGGTCCCGGTTGCACCGTCGGCCCGCACGCCTACCTCACGGGCATTCTCACCGCAGGGTCGAACAACCACTTCCACGCCAGTTGTGTGATCGGCGACACCCCGCAGCACTTGGCCTACGCCGGCGAACCGACCCGCGTGGAGGTCGGCGACGGCAACACCTTCCGCGAGTTCGTGACCGTGCATCGCGGGATGCCGACGAACGGCGGCGTCACCAGCATCGGCAACGGCAACCTGTTCATGGTGAACAGCCACATCGCCCACGACTGCAAAGTCGGCAACAAAGCCATCTTCGCCAACGGGGCCGTCATCGGCGGGCACGCGAGTGTGTCGGACGGCGCGTTCTTGAGTGGCAACACATGCGTTCATCAGTTCTGCCGGGTCGGGCGGCTGGCGATGCTGTCGGGCACGTCCAGCATCAGCCAGGACTTACCCCCGTTCTGGATCGTCCAGGAGATCAACATCGTCCACGGGGTGAACGTCATCGGGATGCGGCGGGCGGGCATCCCGAACGAGGAGATCATGGGCGTGCGGCGGGCGTTCAAGGCGATCATCCGCAGCGGGCAGACCATCCGTGCGGCACTGGAACAAGTCGAAGCCGCCGACGGCCACTTGCCTGCGGTGAAGGAGTTGATCGAGTTCGTGCGGACTTCCAAGCGCGGCATCTGCACCGGCAGCGGCGGGGGCGATGCGTGAGTGGTAGCCGGCCTCTTCTGTGAGGCCGGTCGGATCCGGCCTCACAGAGACCGGCTACAGTCGAGTGGGGGGCGGCGATGCGTGACTGGTGGCGGCGACAGCTCGGCCCGAACCTGCCGCTGTGGGTGGCCTTCTGGGTGTGGGTCGGCATGACCGCCGGCGTGATCGGGCGGGTGATCGTGGCGTCGCCGACGAGCAACTCGGTGGTGCCCATCTACCTCGTGGCGGGCGAGCGGTGGCTGGCAACTGAACCCCTTTACGCGCCCATTCCCGGTTTGGACATCTACCGCAACCCGCCCGGAATCGCGGCGCTCTTCGCACCCTTGGCACTGCTCGAACCGAAGACCGCGGCGATCCTCTGGCGGCTGGGCTGCCTGGCACTTTACGCTTTCAGCATTCACCGACTGTTGAAGCACGTCCTTCCGCCGCTCAGCAACTGGCGACGGTGCGGCGTGTGGGTGGCGGCGGCCGTGTTCATGATCCCCGCGTTGAACAACGGGCAGACTAACCTGATCGTGACGGCGGCGGCGGTGTTGGGCGTGGTGGCTGCGGCACGGGGCAAGTGGTGGGAAGCGGCGGCGTGGCTGTCGGGCTGCGGGTACGTCAAGCTGTACACGTTCGCCATCGGGTTGCTCGTCGTCGTGCAGTTTCCGAAGACGCTGAGCTGGCGGTTCGCAATCACGACGGCAGCGCTGTTCGCTGTGCCGTTCGTTTGCCAACATCCCGGATACGTGTTCGACCGCCATGCCGAGTTGATCGACGCCACCACCGCCGACGACCGCACCACCGCCGACCACTCGCGTGCCCCGCGAGACTGGACCATCATTCCCTACGACCTGACCGGCGTTCCCGTTCCTCGGATGGCGTCGCTGGTAGTGTCACTCGTCGCCGCGGGAGGGTTCGTGTGGGTGGTGTGGAAAAGCCGTCAACAATTGCCCACATCCGTCGTCACCCCGCTGAGCCTCGGGTTGATCTGGATCACGCTGTTCGGGCCTTCGGTGGAGGTGAACACGTACTCGGTACTGGCGCCGGTGGTGGCAGTGTTCGCGTTCGGGCTGCCGACGTTCGACAGGTGGTCGAAGTGGTTGGCCTGGGCGGGTACGGTGGCACTGTTGGCGGTCGAGATCCGCGCGGGAGCCGGTGGCACGCAGTTCGATTTGTCGTGGCTTCAGCCAATGGGTAGCGTGGCCCTGATGTGCGCGGTCGTCCGCCACTGTAGCCGGCCTCTGTGAGGCTGGTCAGATTCCGGCCTCACAGAGGCCGGCTACAAAGTCTGGGGAGCGGAACGGGAGGGATTTGAACCCTCGATACGGGGATACCGTATACGGCATTTCCAGTGCCGCCTCTTCAGCCGCTCGAGCACCGTTCCGGGTGACTGACAGACGCCGCGACCGGCCGGCGGGTTCACCACAGCACACATCGTATCACCTGCGGCAGTAACGACAACCGACACGACTTCGCAGAACTGGGGTGGATTTTCCTTGACGAACGGGGGGTCAGTCGGAAGAATTCCTCAAGTCACACGGACTGTGACCATCTCGAGTCACCACGGAGGGGAAGACCAGTGCTGATCGTCACCGAATCGAAGGCTCAAGGTTGGAGGGCGTTGGCCGTTCTGAGCGGGCGGGGCGAGGCCCTGCTGTTCGTCGGCCGGTCGTCCACGCAAGTTCGCGGCGGGTACACCGAGGCCTATCAGGAACTGTTCGACGACGAGGAGCGCGACCTCGTCACGGCCATCAAACTCCAACAGTGGCAGGGCGCCCCGGACGCCGGCAAGTGGCTGGACAAGGCCGAGCTGCGGCTGCCCGTTCCGGTCAAGTCGGTCGTGCGAATGGCGGCCTAGAACCGGGAGTGACCGGGTGGAACTGGAACCGGGAACGGAGTGACCGGGTGTGCAGTCAGGCACCCGGTCACTCCGTTCCCGGTTCCAGTTCCACCGAACTTTTGGCCGGTT